>JAYUYU010000772.1:0-9532 GCA_043752365.1 Myxococcales bacterium
CCCTGCTTCTCGTTGTCGAACATGCCCGGCCGCATATGCGGCGTCGCCACCACGTGCGTGAAGCCCAGCGCCTTCAGGCCCTCCAGCATCGCAATGCCGTCGGCCACGGTCGGCGCCCCGTCGTCGATGCCAGGCAAGAAGTGGCAATGCAGGTCGATCATTCTTGTTTTCCCTGTGGCCTGCCAAGGACGGTTAACCACCTGGCAGCTCACGCGGCAAGCGCGTCAGCGTTGCGACCAGGAGACGCTCTACTTTTCGGCGCGGGCAGCCCCCCAGACCTCCCGGCCTCGGCGTTGTTTCGCCTGCTCTCAGTCGTTCAGCGCACGGCCGAGCGGCCTGGCGTTTCGGTGAGGATGCGACGGCAGCCGTCGCTGAGGCGCGCGTAGTCGGCGTCGTTGGCGTCGCCCAACGCGCTGATCGAGACCTGGAAATCGTCGATCAGCAGCTGTCGCACGGGCGGCTTCGCGCCGCGAAAGCCCAGCTCTTCCAAGCGCGGGTCGTTGGCGGGCAAGGTCGAGATCGCAGCCAGCTCCTCGCAGAGCCGAGCCGCGCCGGACCCGGCAACCAGGCAGCCTGAAGCGTCCGCGATCGCCACCGCCGACAGGCCGCTGTTCCGGCGCGCGGCGTCGAGCAGGCGACAGAGCGAAACGAGCGTGTCGTTGGAGCGGCCATGGCGGCGTTCGGTCTCGAGCGGACGGTGGGACATCGTGCGCATAGCTTGGTAGAGCGCTGCTATCTCGGACAAATTTCGTGGAGTTACGCCGTGGTCAGCCATGCTAGGCCTGGTGTCGCCCGATGACCGACGACCGCTTCCAGCGCCTCACCGCGACCCGCCGGGTGGTTGTATGCGCGGGCGCGGGTGGCGTGGGCAAGACCACCATCGCCGCCGCCCTGTCGCTGGCGGCCGCGCGGCGTGGTCGGCGCGTGCTGTGCCTGACCATCGACCCGGCGCGCCGTTTGGCCGACAGCTTGGGGTTGTCGCTCTCGCCGGGTGTCGAAGCAGAGGTCGCGTCGGAGCGGCTGGCCGCGCTCGGCGCCCCCTTCACCGGCAGCCTCAGCGTAGCCATGTTGGACCCAAAGCAGACTTTCGACGAGCTGGTGACGCGGCACGCCTCCTCGCCCGCGGTGGCCGACAAGATTCTCCAGAACCAATTCTATCAGCACGTTTCGACCTCGCTCGCCGGGACGCAGTCGTACATGGCGATGGAGAAGGTGCTGGCCGTCCTCAAGTCCGGTCGCTACGACCTGATCGTGCTCGACACGCCTCCCACCTCGGAGGCCTTGGATTTTCTGGACGCCCCGGAGCGCTTGGTCGAGGCCCTCGACAGCCCCGCCATGCGTTGGTTGGTGCAGGCGCTGGAGCCTTCGGGCGGTTTCCGCATGCGGCTGTTGGCGCGCGGCGTGGCAGCGCTACTGCGGACCATGGGGCGCATGACCGGGCGCGGCTTCCTCGAGGACATGGCGGCCTTCGTCGGCGAGCTGAACGAGCTGTTCGGCGGGTTCAAGGCGCGAGCCAGCGAGGTTTCGCGTGCCTTCCGCGCGCCCGACTTCGGTTACTTGCTGATCGCCGCGCCGAGCGCGCCCGCGCTGGAAGAAGCTCGCTTCTTCGCGGAGCGGCTGCGCCGTAGTGGGCTGCGAGCCGACGCGTTGGTCCTGAACCGTGTGCACGCCCCGCTGAGCTCGCCGCCTTCGCCGGACGCGCTTGCGCCCCTGCTCCGCGAACGCAGCCTCGACGTGACTACCGAGCAGGTACTCAAGGCCCAAGAGGACGAACAGGCGCGCGCTCGCGGCGAGGCACCCGAGGTCGAGAAGGCCCGCCGGCTCTTTCCGCCCGAAAACCTATGGCTGGTGCCGGTCATGGCCGGCGACGTCCGCGGCCTCGCCGATCTGGCCAAAGTGAGCCGCGCGCTCGTTCCCGACGGCTAGGCGGGTGCCAAGAGTCCAGCTGCCTGCCTGCGCGGCCCTTATGTTACATGTTTGGGCTCCCCAGAATGGACGCCGACGGCGCACTCAGCTTTGCCCCGATTGGGCGCTACCAACCCCTGCGGCTGCTGGGTCGGGGGGCTATGGGTCGTGTGCTGTTGGCGCACGATCCGGTCGTTGACCGGCAAGTTGCGATCAAGGTCTTGCGCGATGACCTGGTGATTCCGCCCGAGCAGAAGGACGCGCTGCTCGATCGCATGCGCCAAGAAGCGCGAGCGTCCGCCCGCGTGTCGCACCCGAACATCGTCGGCCTCTACGACATGGGTGAAGATCCGGAGCTTGGCTTGTACTTGGTGTTCGAGTACGCCGAGGGGTTGACGCTGGAGCAACGCATCGGCCGCGGGCCGGTCGGTGCCGAAGCCGGGGCGCGGCTAGCTCGAGAGCTGGGGGACGCGCTGACAACGGCGCATGCGGTGGGCGTGCTGCACCGCGACATCAAACCGCAGAACATCATCTTGACCGCGACCGGCGCCAAAATCGCCGACTTCGGCATCGCGCGCGTGCCGGACTCTACCTTGACGCGCGACGGAGGGCTTTTGGGCACGCCTGCCTACAGCGCGCCCGAAAGCATCACCAAGGGCACTTTTTCCCCGCTTTCTGACCAATTTTCACTCGCCGCCACTTTGTACGAGGCGCTCAGCCAACGCCGCGCATTTCCCGGCGAAGACGCCGTCTCGGTGGCCACTCGCATCACCACCGATACCCCACCCAACATCGCCGAGCTGTGCGGGCTGGACGGCCACGTCGACGCCATTCTGCTGCGGGGCATGGCCAAGACACCGGGCGAGCGCTTTGCGAGCGCGCGTGAGCTGGGCGAAACGTTGGCGGAAGCGCTGGGCATCGCCACGCGAAAAATGCAGGTCACGTTGCCCGACGAGCACCACCGACGCGCGCCCTGGCAAGCGCCGGTGGAGAACCGCGGCTGGCGCACCTTCGCCGGCGGGGCCGCGCTGGGAGGCCTGCTGGGCGTGGCTGCGCTGCAACTGTCGAACATGCTGCGCGAACCCGAAGCGGTCGACGCGAACGACTCGACTGGGCCACACGTTGCTCTGGCGTGGCTCGCCGAAGCACCCACCTCGCACCGTGCCGTCGAAGCCCCAGCCCCCAGTGGTAGCAGCCGGAAGCCCAGCCGCGCTCCAGCCTCGACCTCCGGCGAAGCCACAGCAACGCCCTCGCCCAGCGCGCCCCCGGCCGCGGAAGCCACGCCCGACTTTGAGCCGGAAAAGCCCACAGAAGCGCCATGAAGCCCAGCCGCCTCGCCCTGGCAGCGCTCGTCACGCTGGGCCTGAGTGAGAGCCCCCACGTCGCCGCCAAGGGCCCCGCGCCAAGCCCTCCGCCGGCGACCGGTGTGGTCACGTTGCGCCTCGCTCGCAGCGCTGCCGTTTACCTGCGCCCGCTGACCCTCGAGCTGGGCTCCGACGAGGCCGAGGTGCTGGCGGCGCTGTTGCGCTGCCAACGCGAGCCACTGCCAGACCGCTGCGACGAGACGACGTTCGCTAGCGAGACACCGCCCCACCGCGAGCGGGTCGCCGGGTTCTGGATGGCGCGCACCGAGGTGACTGTGGCCGAATACGCGCGCTGCGTGGCCGCCGGTCGCTGCGCGCCTGCAGGTTTCGAAGGGGGCGCTGAGCGCTTTCAGCGCCCGAGCCTGCCCGTGACGCTCGTGACCTTCGACGACGCCAACCGCTACTGCGCGTTCCGCGGCGGACGCCTGCCCAGCGAGGCCGAGTTCGAGCGAGCCGCACGCGGGTCGATGGGTCGCCGCTACCCTTGGGGCCAAACGTACCACCCGAAGCTCTCGAACCACGGTCGGCTGGGCGTCGACGCCACCGACGCGAGCGACGGCTTCGCCGAGCTTGCCCCAGTGGGCTCGTTTCCAGCCGGCGCGAGTCCGGAGGGCATCCTGGATTTGGCCGGGAACGCCGCCGAATGGACGGCCGACGCCTTCAGGCCCGACTACGGCTCGGCGGCCACGGGCGAGCGCAGCGTGCGCGGTGGTAGCTTCGCAAGCTCCGCCGCGTTCCTGCGCGGCGCAGCGCGGCTGGGCAAATCGCCCGAGACGCGCGAGCCCACGCTAGGCTTACGCTGCGTGTGGCCGACCAAGCCACTCAGCGAGTAACACCCCGTCCCATGCTCGAGCTCCCCATCCATCCGCTGCTGCAATTCGTGTTGGTGCGGCCGCATTACCCCGAGAACGTGGGCGCTGCTGCGCGCGCCATGAAAACGATGGGCTTTACGCGCCTGGTCCTGGTCAAGCCGGGACGGATGGCGGAGCCGGGCCACGTGATGGCCATCAAGATGGCTGTCAAATCGCTGGATGTGCTGGAGGCAGCGCCCGTCGTGCCGGACGTGAAGACGGCGCTGGCCGACGTCGACTTCACGTTCGCGACCACAGCGCGCCGCGGCGTCTCTGGTGTGTTAGTGGCGCGCCGTGCCGCGCGCGAAGCCGTCGAGCGCGCGGCGCGCGGCGAGCGCATCGCGTTCCTTTTCGGTAACGAGAAGACGGGCCTGGCGGAAGAAGACTTGCTCGGCGCGCACGCGCGCGTACGCATTCCGATGGCGGCCGACCAGCCGTCGGTCAACTTGGGCCAAGCCGTGCAGGTAATGGCCTACGAGCTTTTCGTCGCCGCCCTGGAGGCCCGCGAGGCCAGCGGGGGAGCCAGCGAGTGATCGCGCGCTCGCGTGGCTTGCCTTGGCTGCTGTTGGCTCTGGCTTGTGGCTCGCCAGCGCGGCCGGCTTACGTGCAAGAGACGGAGCGTGCCCAAGCGGCGCGCGTCAAAGGTCAGCACGCGGCTGCGGCCGAACATTACGAGCGCGCGGCGGCGCTGGCCGAAAAACCTCGCGACGCCGAGGAAGCTCACTACCGTGCCGCCGACAGCTACGAGCGCGCCGGAGACATCACGCGCGCCGAGTCGCTCTACACCCAGCTGGCCGCCCAGGGCCCTGACGCGCAACGCCGCGCGCGCGCCGACTTCGCGCTGGCGAACCTGCTACGGAAATCTGGGCGTGAAGCAGAAGGTCAAGCGCGCTTGGTCGCCGCTATTGCGCGCAACCCCAACTCTGGCCTGGCGCGTTTGGCGCTCGGCCAGCACCTCGACTACTTGCGCGAGCGCGGCGGCGCCGAGCAAGTCCTTGCCTACCTCTCGGCGGTCAGCGGCACGTTGGGAGAAAGCGAGCTTGCGGAGGCCATCGCTTATGGGCGCGCTCGGGAGCTGGACCGATCCGGCAGGGGCGCCGAGGCACGCGATGCCTACCTGACCTGCGCCGCGCGTTTTCCCTACCCCAAGGGCGCTTACTGGGACGACGCGCTATTTCGCGCCGCCGAGAAAGAGCTCGCCCTCGGCGCGCCGCAAAGCGCGCTGCGGCACTTGGAGCGAATGCTCGCCGAGCAAGAGGGCGCCGTCATCACGGGCAGCTACGAACGTGGTCGCTACGCAGAAGCGCAGCTAAAGATCGCCGAGGTGTACCGCGACGTGCTCGGTGACACGGCACGCGCCCGGCGCGAGCTACGCAAGCTGTGGACGAACCACCGCACGAGCCGCCTCGTCGACGACGCGCTCTTTCAAGAGGCGTTACTGGCCCGCCGCGCGGGTGACGACGCTGGCGCGTGTGCCCCCCTCGCAATCATCGTGAAGCAGCTGCCCGACTCGCGCTACACGGCCTGCGCGCACTTGCTCTGCAGCAAGCTGGCCGCGACCTCGAACGGCTGCCGCGACTACATCAAACGCGCCGCGGGCATTCCCTAGCGGCGCTGCGAAAAAGGCGGCGCTGCGAAACAGCGCTGAGCGCGCCTCAGGGCGCTTCTTCTTCTTCCTCTTCGTCGTCATCATCATCGTCATCGTCGTCGTCGTCATCATCATCGACGTCGACGTCATCCTCAGCGTCTTCGTCGTCGTCCTCGGCCCCGGTGCCCTTCTGGTCGGTCTTGAGATCGATGCCGACCTCACCCAGCTGGGTCTCCAAGAGCTCCAGAAGCTCGTCGACGTCGTCCCCACCCCACTCGTCCAGGACGTCGGTCAAAAACTCGAAAAAATCGCCGGCGTCCAGGCGCCGTTCGATTTCCTCCACCTGGTCTTCGGTGAACGCCTCGAGGATGTCTTCGCGAAGGGACTCCATGTCGTCCTCTTCGATGGCTTCTTGCGCGGATAAACGAATCTGTTTGACGGCGCGCTTGTCGAGGTAGATTTCCATCGTCGGCTCTGTTCTGTCGGGCTTGCCCCGGCTTTAGACGAATGGTTTGGCTTTCGTCAAGCCCGTGGAAAAACGAGATGCCTAAGGCGCGCTCCAACATTCAAAGAAAACCAGCTTTCGCCGTCACCTTGGCGCTAAGTTGGGCGTTGCTAGCAATTGGCATGGCTCGGCCGGCCCAAGCGCAAACGACGGGGCTCCCACCACCTACGAGCGTGGAGTACCTGCAGTACGGGGTGTCGCTGCACACCTTGACGCTCCTAAACGGTGGCGCGGTTTGCCCCAAGGGGGCCGCCACGCCGTGCATCTTGGGGTCTGGCGGCGGCCTGGGGCTACGCGCCGGGTACCGTTCGCGGGGCCCTTTCTACCTGGGCGCTAGCTTCCAACTCTCGCGGCTGAATTCGTCCAACCTGCTACGGCTGGGCATTTTGCAACGGCTGCTCGCCGAGGGTCGCTACTATTTCGACCGCGGCAACCGCCTCACCCCCTACCTTCTGGGGGGTCTGGGTGGCGCCATCTACGGCAACGAATGGAGCGCCGGCTCGGCGGGCGCGGCTCTCAGTTTTGGCGTCGGGCTCGAGTATCAAATCAGCGAACGAACTGTCGTCACCCTGCTTCCGACCTACCAACCCATCTTGTTCAGGCGGTTTTCCGACTCTACCGGCCAAGCCCGAGCCGACGGGCCGCTGGGCTTTGGGCTTGCACATTGGCTGGCCGTACAAGTCATCATCGAGGCCCGGGACCAGCTAACCCGCTGGTAGGCTGACCTGCGGAGCTCGTCCCGGTGCCAGGCCACCTGCGGCCTTGTTGCCGTAGGAGGCCGGGTCGGGTAGCGTCCGGGCTTCGTAGGGCAGAACAAGTGCGAACGGCAGAAGAGGCCACGACGTCGTGAACTGCAGTCGCTGCGGCCGGGAAAACCCGGACGGTCTCAAGTTCTGCCAGGATTGTGGGAATCGCCTGAACGCGCCCGCCCCTGATGCCCCCGCGCCGGTCGTGGCGCCGCCCACGGTCGTGGTGCCGCCGCGGCCTGCCGCACCGCCGCTGCATTTCGCTGCCACCGCCGAGAAGCGCTGTGTGCGCTGCGGAACCGGCAACCCCTCCAACGGTCGCTTCTGCGCGAACTGCGGCTCACCGTTGCCGGGCGACGCCAGCGCTGGTCAGCCCGCTCCGCCTGCGCCCGCGCCTGCCCCGTCGGTCGTTAATTGCTCACGCTGCCGAGGGGACAACGCGCCCCAAATGGCGTTCTGCCAGTACTGTGGCGCTAAGCTGGGCGACAGCGGGGTCGCTGCGGCGCCTGCCGTGCAGATCATGCCGGGCCCTTCTGCGGCCACGGGGCCGGCTCCGCCCGGCGCAGCCGCAGCCTTTCCATTCGCTGTCGGTACCAGCTTTCAGTTCGGCGCCGGACAGCGGCCGGAGGACCGCGCCAAGCTGGTAGTCATTGGTCAGGACGGAAAGCCGGGCCGCGAATACGAAGTTGAAGGGGACCAAACCGATGTCGGCCGCGAGGAAGGCTCCATCCTCCTCGTCAACGACCCTTATGTATCTCCTCGGCACGCTCGGCTACAGTTCCGAGAGGGCCGATTTTTTATCCGGGACCTCGAATCGGTGAACGGGGTATATGTGCGACTTCGAGCGCCAGAACGACTGCAGCACGCAGACTTGGTGTTGGTAGGACTTGAAGTGTTAAGGTTCGAGGTCGTGAGCGACGCAGAGCGAGGGCTTGGCCCAGCAGCAGAGCGAGGGACCCAAGTCTTTGGGTCGCCCGCCGCGCCGCGTTTCGCGCGTTTGTGTCAGCGGACGGTCGAGGGCGTCACCCGCGACGTGTACTATCCGACCCGAGAAGAAACAGTCGTTGGGCGGGAGGTGGGGGATGTGGTGTTTACGACGGATCCATTCATGAGCCGCAGACACGCCGCCATCGTTCGAGATCCTGCGACCAATACCTTCACGCTCAAGGACTTGGGTTCGTCCAATGGGACGTACCTCGGCATCCGGGGTGAGCGTGAGTTGATAGCGGGCGACCACTTGAGAATCGGCCAACATCTGTTCCGGCTGGATTTCGGATCGGGGTCAAGAAATCGATGAACGGCGAATCCGCCTCCGGCTCGGGCATTCGTGTGCGCCTGTTTGGGCGCACCGACGTCGGGCAAATCCGCGAGCACAACGAAGACAACTTCCTCGTTGCCGACCTGACGCGCCGCAGTCGCAGCTTGATGGAGACCGACCGCGTGCAGGGCATCGCCGAGCGCGGCACCGTGCTGGGTGTCTGTGACGGCATGGGCGGCGCCGCCGCCGGCGAAGTCGCCAGCCAGCTAGCCGTAGACATCATCTACGAAAAGCTCACGCAAGGTGAACCCCCGCTCAACCACGACGACCTGGCACGCCGCCTGGTCAACGCCGTGGAAGAGGCGGGCGGGCGCATTTTCGGTGAAGCGCGCGCCGACCGGACGCGGCGCGGCATGGGCACGACGGCAACCATCGCCGCGTTGCTCGACAGCCGGCTGTTCGTGGCCCAGGTCGGCGACAGTCGCGCGTACGTCTTGCGCGGCGACAAGTTCGTACAGGTCAGCCGCGATCAGTCGCTGGTCAATCAGCTAATCGAAGCCGGGCAGCTCACCGAAGAAGAAGCCGAGACCTTCGAGCACAACAACATCATCCTGCAGGCGCTCGGCACCTCCGACACCGTGCAGGTCGACCTCACGTATGCGGAGCTTCGCAAGGGCGACATCCTGCTTCTCTGCTCGGACGGCCTGTCGGGCATGGTCCGTTTCGAGGAGATCCGCGAGCTTCTCAGGTCGTCGGTCGAGCCGCTCGATATCTGCAAGGCGCTCACCGAGCGCGCGAACCAGGCTGGCGGCCACGACAACATCACTGTGATCGTCGTCCAGTTCGACGGCAACACGCTGAAGCCGCTCGAGGTGCCCGCCGAGGGCGTCGAGATCGAGCCGCTGAAGTACCGGAAGTACACGCTCGGCGACGAGTCGGTCGCCGAGACCGTCCCGCTCGTGGGGGCGCATGCTGGCGGCGCCGGCCACGGAGGCCCCGAGGTGCGCGCCGACGGAAGCCTTCGCCCGCCCGCGGCCGCCTCGGCGACGTCGCGCCCCCCGGGGCCCTGGCACGAGCAGGGCGCCGTTCGTCCACACGAACACGACGACCGCATCGACATTCCAGGCACCCACGTGCCGATCTGGATGGTGATCGGCATCGTCATCGGCGTCGTGGTGCTGCTCGCAGGCACGGCCTTCCTGCTCCTGCGCTGACGTCCGGAGTCGGCTTACCGGTGACGGCCGAGCGAGCTCGGCCATGGTTCACCTCGCGCAGCTAGCGCGGCCGCACCATCACGGTTCAGCTCGGCGCCTTG
>JAYUYU010000773.1:0-9501 GCA_043752365.1 Myxococcales bacterium
GCCCGACGTGATGCCGAGGAGCTCGGCGAACTGGACGGAATTCTGGGGGCGGTCCGCGGGCGATTTTCCGAGCGCCGCGAAGATCGCCTCCTCCACGTCCTCGGGCACGGCACTGCGAACGATCCGCACGCTCGGCACCTGCTCCATGGCATGCCGCGCCATGATCTGCATCGAGTTCTTGCCCGTGAACGGCGGCTCGCCGGCGAGCATCTCGTACAGCATGCAGCCCAGGCTATAAAGGTCTGCCGTGGGCCCCACCACTTCGCCGCTCGCCTGCTCGGGCGCCATGTAATACGGCGTGCCCATCACGGCGCCGGTCCGGGTCATGCTGAAGCCGCTGTCGCCGCTGAGCTGATTGAATTTGGAAATACCGAAGTCGAGCAGCTTGACGAAGTCGGCTTTGCCTCCGCGCGTCTTCAGCAGGTACACGTTGTCCGGCTTCAGGTCGCGATGGATGATGCCGGCGCCGTGAGCCGCCGACAGCGCCTCTAGCAGCTGGTGCATGATCGGGTACGTCTCGTTCGCGGTCAGCCGCACCTTGGAGCGAATGCGTCCGGACAGCGCGTCGCCGTCCATGAACTCCATGACCATGTAGCGATCGCCGCTCGGCAAGTTGCCGAGATCGAGCACCTCGACGATGTGCTCTGAGCCGATGCGCCCAGCCGCTTGCGCTTCGCGCTCGAACCGGCTGACGGCTTCGCCCGTCTGCGCGACGCCCGCGTGCAGCACCTTGATCGCGACTTTGCGATGGATGCGCATGTTCTCGGCCTCGTAGACCGCGCCCATGCCGCCCTCGCCAATTAGGCGGACGATTCTGTATTTGCCGTCGATGATGTCGCCGGTGCTGAGTGACATGCGCGCGCTCTCGTGGGGGGCCCGGGCCCTCCCGGCTCGTGGGGGATTAAGGTAGCAGTTCCTACGTACCAAGGCCCTGAAAGTTCCTGTACAAGGGGCCATGCGCGAGGATCGAGACGCCCGAGTCATTCGTCCAGTGGGTGTCGAGCCCGGTTTTCATCGCCTGGCTGAGGGGTCGGCGCTGTACCGCGCAGGCGGAACGGTGGTGCTGTGCACCGCCTCCATCGACTCCAAGGTCCCCGAGTTCATGGAGGGCCGGGGCAAGGGCTGGATCACCGCGGAGTATCAAATGCACCCGCGCTCCAACCCCAAGAAGCGGGAGAACCGCGACGGCCGTGACCGCCCGCTCGGCGGACGCGCTCGCGAAATTCAACGCCTGATTGGGCGCGCGCTACGGGCGGCCATCGACCTCGACGCCTTCGGCGAGCGCAGCGTGCACATCGACTGCGACGTGCTGGAGGCCGACGGTGGCACCCGCACCGCCTCTGTCACGGGCGGCTTCATCGCGCTGGCGTTGGCCGTCGCGAAGCTCGGCGCGACCGGTAAGCTGCGCGCGCCGGTGATTCGCGATCAGATCGCGGCGGTCAGCGTTGGCCACGTCGGCGGTGAGCTGCTGCTCGATTTGGACTACAAGGAAGACTCCAGCGCGCGGGTCGACTTGAACGTCGTCGCCACCGTCGGCGGGAACATCGTCGAGATTCAGGGCACCGCCGAGGGCGAAGCGGTACCGCGCGCCGACCTCGACAAAATGACCGATTTGGCGCTGGAAGGCGTGGCCCAGCTGTGTGAAGTGCAGCGCCAAGCGCTGTCGCTCGCCGGCGTCGAGCTCGACCAGCTGCTGATGCCGAAGTCGTGACCGAGCTGGCGCTCGCCACGTTCGAGACGGACCTCGACGGGGCGCTGGCGCTGGGCCACCGCGCGCTGGCGTGGACCGAGGCGCACGGTCGCGTACTGCTGGCGAGCGCTACTTTCACGACCGACGCGCTGGTGCTCGGCAGCTTGCAACGCGAGGACACGTTGCGACAGCGGAGCCCGGCGCGCTTCGACGGACGCGTGCTGCGGCGTGCCAGTACTGGCACCGAAGCCCAGCTTGCCGGCGACGTGCTGTACCACGCGCTCACCCTGCCGCGCGTCGACGCGCTGTTCAGCGACGCCACAGCGCGTACGCTGTTGAACCGCAATTTGCGCGCCTTTCTGCGTGGCTACACCGCGGCTGGCGTGCCGTTTCGCTACTTCGGCACGGAGGTGCTGGCACTTTTGGGGCACCCGGTGGCGCTGCTTGGTTACGATCAGCTGCCGTCCGGCGCCGTGCTAATCGAAGTCCTGGTGGGTCTCCAAAAGCCGTGCGTCGTGCGTTCGGCGCTCAAGCGTGAAGCTCCGGCGGCGCTCTTTTCGCTGCTGCGCGCCGAGCCCCCCGCGCACGAATTTTTGCAGCGCGTAGTGCGCGGCATCGTCGACAAGCTCGGCATAGCGAGCGTGGACGTGGCCGCCGCGCTGCCAGCGCCGGGCGCAGTGCCGACCGTCCCGGCGCAGCACGCACCAGCTTCCGTACCGGTTCCGCTCGGCGTCGTGGAAGCCGTGCTCGAGCCTGCGCCGCGCATCACCGGCGATCTGCTGGTGGGTCGGGCAGCGTTGGCTCGCTTCGAAGCCGCGGCGGCCGAAGCCTGGCGAGCCGGGCAGGCGCCGAGCAACGAAATCCTTACATTGTTCGACGGTGCGCCGCTTGATGGGGCGCGCGCGCCAGACTTGCTGCAGGCTTTGCTGTTGGCAAAAGGCTGAACCCAAGCGCTCGCCGGTTCAGCCGGTTTCGGCGGCTTTTTCGGCGCGTTCCATGGCACCGCGTACGCCGTACAGCGTGCTTTCGTCGGCGGGCAAAACGGGGCCGAGCGCTACGGAAGCGAGCAACGCCGACAGTTGAAGCTCAGCGCTGCCGGTAACTTCGCCCGCGCAGGTGATGACCCAAAGTGCCGCGCAGCGCGCGGCGAGCTGCGCCATGCCTCCGGCTCTGCCGCGCGCTTCGGCGGCCTCGGCGGCGGCGTGATCGGCGGCGCTGGGCGTGCGCGCTTCGACGTGGAACGTACCCTGACCAGGGTAGCGCGCGCTCGCCAGGCGTAGCGTGACGAGTGCCAGCGCCGGCGCCGCCCGGTTGGGTGCGGAGCTAGCAAGGACCTCGATGTCTGCCGCGAAGAAGCGCCGCGCGTGCGCCAGCAGCTGCGGCAACGCCGCAACGAGATCTGGCTGCTGGGAGAACACGCGCGTCGCCATGCTGCAGTTTAGCCGCAGTCGCGCTCTTCGGCGGTCAAGCTGCGCGCGCCGGCGTCGGAGCAGGCGTAGGCGATGGGGCATTCGACCACGGCCACGTAGGGTCGCGACTCGGCGTTGAGCGTGACGACGGCCGAGCCCTCGGGGTGACCGAAATGATCGCGCGACAACACCCCGACGGCGACACCCGACTCGAGCGCAAAGCCCGCGGCTTCGGCCAGCCCCTCATAGGTCCAGCGCCCGTCGGGGTCGGCGAAGAAGTCGACGGGGAATTGGTCGAGGGCCACGGCATAGCAAGCCACGCGATAGCCGCTCGGGGTGAGGAGCAGCTTCATGGGTGCGGGGTCGAAGGGGAAAGGGGCTGGGGAGGTGTCGGGTCGAGCCATGCGATCGCCGATATCAGGGCACTGAACGGAAAAACAGCTAATCTTGTAACGGTCGGACATTGTTTGGTTAATCCCGCAAAGTCGCCCTCCGACTATGCTCGGCCCATGTTCTCAGTCTTTCCCGTAGCTTGGCGCCTGGCCGGGCGCGAAATGGGCCGCAGTAAAGGCTTCCGAGCCCTGGCTGAGTCATGACCCCGAAGAACGGCGGAAAGCTCGAGTTGAAGCTCGGCGCCGCGAACGCAGAGTCAGCCGAGTACGAAGCGCACTTGCAGACCGCGAGCGCCAGCTTTCAGGGCCGCGTGCAGGTAGGCAAAAGCGCTGGCAAGAAGCAGGTGGATTTCGGTGCTTGGACAACCGCAGCTGGCGGCGAGCCGCCCGAATGGCTGATGGACGACGCGCGCGCGGCGCTGAAGGCTGCGCTTCGTATTAGCCAAAGCTCGGGGCGCTGGCCGCGCCGCATCGCCCGCTGGCGCCCGGAGCCGAGCGACTGACGCAAGCGCCGTGCGGGCTGCTGCTAACGCGCGCGGTCCAGCGCCTGGCGCCGTGCTCGGCGCCAAAGCGAAGCTCTTCCCAAGCTAGCCGCGCTGCGCCGTGTCGGACATGATGCGGTTGATGCGCACGCTCGTGATGGGCTTCCTTTGTCTGCTGACCGGCTGCGGCGCTGCGGCGGTCAAACCAAGGCCGGCGGCCACTAGCGAGCTCGCGCGCGAGCTCGCGCCCGACGCGCGGCTGGCGCGCGGCGTGACACGGCTTGGGCAAAGCCGCTACGCAGAAGCCGAGGCCGATCTTACCGCTGCGCTGGCGGGCTCGAAAAAGAGCGAGGCGCTGCTGGCGTTGTCGGAGCTGCTGCTGACCACCGGGCGCCACGGCGACGCCATGGAACGCGCAAAACAAGCGGCTGCCGCTGGCGCGGACGCAGGCCTGAGCGCGCTGGCGCAGGCCCGCGCGCTGCGCGCGTCGGGCGAGGTAATGGCCGCGCTCGACTTGCTCGGTGCCTTGCCTGCAGCCGGCAGAGGGCCAGAGGAGCGGCTGCTGATCGGCGAAATGTGGCTCGAGGTCGGCAAGCGCAAGGCCGCTGAACCGGTCCTGCTGACGTTGATTGAAGACTACAACGCTGACCGCATAGTCGAAAGCGATGGCCCTGGCATGATGCGCGTGGGTAGGGCGGCGCACCTGTTGCGCAGCCCGAAAGACGCCAACGAAGCGTTCAATCAGGCCGAGCGCGCCGAGCCCGGCAGCGTGCGCACGTTGCTCTACCGCGCCGAGCTCTACCTCGAAAAGTACGACCCGGGTCACGCCGAAGAGGTGCTGAACGAAGCGCTGCAAATCGCTCCTCAACATCCTCAAGCCAACATGCTGTTGGCCGAGGTGCGCTTGGCGCAAGCGCTCGATTTCGACGAAGCCGAGCGCTTGGCTCGCCTGGCGTTGTCCCAGAATCCCAAGCTTACGCACGCCTACTTCGTGCTCGCTGGCGTCGCGGTGCGCGATCAAGATTTGGCTTCGGCTGACCGCTACGTGAAGGAGGGCCTGCGCGGCAACCCACGTGATTTACCGCTGCTCAGCATGCGCGCGGTCGTGCGCTTTTTGGCGGAGGACCCGCGTGGCTTCGAGGCGCAAAAGCTCGCGATTTTGCGGCTCAACCCCGAGTACTCGCGGCTGTACTCGATTGTGGGCGAGTTCGCGGATTGGGAGCACCGCTACGACGAAATCGTGGTCTTGATGAAAGAGGCGGTGGCGCTCGACGCCAAGGACGCGAAGGCCGAAGGCGAGCTGGGCTTCAACCTGATTCGCTCGGGCGACGAAGCCAACGGCGTGAGCGCGCTCGGCCGAAGCTTTCGCTTGGATCCGTTCAACGTGCGCGTCTACAACACGCTCGAGATGTACGAGGGGGTAATCGCGAAAGAGTACGTGACCGTGAGTCACCCGCGCTTCGCCATTCGCTACAAAAGGAGCGAGCGCGACCTGCTCGAGCGCTACGTGCCCGACCTGATGGGGCGCGCCTTCGACACCATGCAAAAGAGTTACGGTTTCACGCCTCAACTACCCATTGGGGTTGAGCTGTACGCCGAGCGCGAGAACTTCGGCATTCGCACGGGAGGGCTACCGAGCATCGCGATTCAGGGCGTTTGTTTCGGCAAAACGCTGGCTTCCATGAGCCCCGCCAACGAGTCGTTCAACCTGGGCATGACGCTGTGGCATGAGCTTAGTCACGTCTTTCACATTCAAATGTCGAAGAGCCGCGTGCCCCGTTGGTTCACCGAGGGGCTAGCCGAATACGAAACCATCATTGCCCGTCCGGAGTGGGTGCGGGAGAACGACCAAGAGCTGTTCGAAGCGGTGCGCCACGGTCGGCTGCCGGCGCTCGGCAATATGAGCCGCGCCTTCACGCGCGCCGAAGAAATCGAGGACGTGGGCACCGCCTACTACGCCTCGAGTCAAATTCTGGTGATGTTGGCCGGCCAGTATGGGCATGCCAAGTTGGCCGAGATGCTGCGCCAGTGGGGCGCAGGCAAAACCAGCGAGCAGGTCATGAGCGGCGTGTTGGGCAAGCAGGCGACGGACCTCGATCGTGAATTTCGCCAATTCGCCCAGAAAAAGCTGGCGCGTTTCGAGTCGCAGTTCATGCCGTTGCAACGCAAAGGGCGTCCAGGGCGCTTGAGCAAGGAAGCGAAAGAGGCGCCCAAAGACGTCAAAAAGCAGCTTCGTTACGCGCTCGCGTTGCTGCGTGAGGGCGAGCAAGCCCGAGCCCAGCAAGTGCTAGCCGCGGTCGAGAAGCTGGAGCCAGCCAACGCCGACGCTCGCTTCTTGCGCGCCGAGCTCGACCAACACGAACGCCCCCAAAAATCGATCGTCACCTTGAACAAGATGATCGAGGCCAAGCAAGACGGCTACGCGGTCCGGCTCTTGCTCGGCAAGTTGTTGGCGGCCGCGGGTGACGACCCCGCGGCCCGCAGCGCGCTCGAGAAAGCCGCCAGCTTCGATCCGCTGTCCGCCACGCCGCACTATCTGTTGGCCGACATGGCGCACAAGCGCGCCGACGACGACGCGGAGCTTGCGGCGTTGCGGCGCCTGGCCGAGCTCGAGCAGCACGAGAACAAAGTGTACCGCCGCTTGCTGAACCTACTGGTCGCCAAGAAGGGCTGGGACGAAGCCGTCAAAGTCGGCGAAGTCGCCGTGTTCACCGACATGGAGGGCTTCACGACGCACCGGTTGTTTGCCGAAGCGCTGGCGCAAACCGGCAACAACGAACGAGCCATATTCGAGCTCGAAAGCGCGACGCTTTCGCCGGCAAACCCGAAAGATTTGGCCGCCGCTCACAACCGCTTGGCAGAGCTTTACGCGGGCGTGGGGCGCGCTCGCGACGCAGCAAACGCGCGCAAACGCGCGCAGGAGCTGTTGGCGTCCGCGCCTCCGGCCGAGTGACGCCGACGCTATTCGTCGCTGTCTCCGCGTAGGCCGAGCGCTTTAGCCTTCTTGTACAAATGGCTGCGCTCGAGACCCAGGGCGCGGGCGGTGGCTGCCATTTGCCCGCCGTGGTGGGCCAATGCCTCCTCCAAAATCGTGCGCTCGGCCTCTTCGGACAACACCCGGAAAGGTAGGCCCGGACGGTAAAGGCCCGCGTTTTGCGGTGCGTCGGCCATGCCGATGGCGCGCCGCACGTCCGCTTCGGTGACGTCGTCGTCCGGATTCAGGATCACGATGCGCTCGATGACGTTGCGCAGCTCGCGCACGTTGCCTGGGAAAGAGTGCGCTGTCAGCGCCCGCAAGGCCCCGTCGCTCAGCGTGAGCCCGGGCCGGCCGTTGGCCAAGCGCGCGCCTTGTAGAAACGCCGCCGCCAGCAGCGGGACGTCGTCGCGGCGTGCGCGTAGCGGCGGTAAATCCAGCGGCAAGACGTTCAAGCGGTCGTACAGGTCGGCGCGGAACGTGCCGGCTGCCGAGGCTGCACGCAGGTCTTTGTTGGTGGCGGCGACGACGCGCACGTCGACCTTGAAGGTTTCGCTGCCGCCGACCCGTTCAATCTCTCGCTCTTGCAACACACGCAGCAGCTTGGCCTGCATGGGTAGCGGCATGTCGCCGACCTCGTCCAAGAACAGCGTGCCGCCGCCGGCGCGCTCGAACTTGCCGCGCCGCTGCTTGGTGGCGCCCGTAAAGGCGCCGGCCTCGTGCCCGAACAGTTCGCTCTCGATCAGGTCGGCCGGCACTGCCGCGCAATTCAAGCGTTCAAGCGGCCCCTTGGCCCGGGGCGAAGCGTGGTGAATCGCCCGCGCAATCAGCTCTTTTCCGGTGCCGCGTTCGCCGTTCACCAGCACGCTGGCGTTCGATTTGGCGGCGCGCAGCACTTGCTCGCGAAGCGCCAACATCGGTCGGCTTTGGCCGATCAGCTCGCCGCCCAAACCGGCCTCGCGGCGTAACTCGTTGGCTTCGGCTTCGGCGCGGGTCAGGCGTAGCGCGTTGTCGAGCACCACCAGCAGCCGGTCCGTCGAGAGCGGTTTCTCAAGAAAATCGAGCGCGCCCAAGCGAGTCGCCCGCACCGCGGCGTCGATGGTGGCGTGCCCGCTCATCATGATGACTTGGGCCTCCAGGCCGCCTGCCATCAGCTTGGACAACAGCGACAAACCGTCTCCGTCGGGCAGCGCCACATCGAGGAGCACCACGTCGTAGCTTTGCTTCGCAAGCTTGCTCTCGGCGACCCCCACGCCGCCGGCAACGTCGACTCCATAACCCTCGAGAGATAGGACTTTCTTCAAGGTGGACAGGATCGTCGGCTCGTCGTCCACCACTAGAATTTGCGCGCGGGGCATCGCGGCGAAGCTAGCATTGGGGGGCTGGGAGCCGCAGCGCCCCGCCACAGCTCCAGGATAATCGGCGCCTCGAAGGATTCTCGGACCCTAGGCGCCCGACCCCAAGCTATGCTGCCGGCTGTCAGCGAGCGGGCGGCCACCACCGACGCTCGCTCGTCTTGCGCAGCCTGCGTTCCGCCGTTCTCGATGAGTCTCGAAGCCACAGCGACCGGCACCCTTCAGGCCACCCCGTTTGGCCATCTGCTCGTGTACCTGCTTGACCGCGGCCTTACCGGCAGCCTGGTGCTCGAAGAGCCGAACGGTGACAAGCACGCGGTCTGGTTCGAGACGGGCGCGCCCGCCAAGGTGAAGACCGCCACGCCCGTCACCTACCTTGGGCAGGTGCTGGTCGAGCAGCGCGCCATTACCCGCGAAGTGTACGAACGTACGCTGCAGGGCGCGCTGCACGAGCGGCGCCTGCACGGCCAGGTATTGCTGGAGACGAACGCCATCGAGCTGCCGGTGCTGCGCGACGCGCTGCGCGAACAGTTGGCGCGCCAAGTGCTGTGGCTGTTCAAGCTCAACCCGGAAACGGCCTACGGCTACTACGACTCGGTGAACCTGCTCGAGCGTTGGGGCGCGCCCGAAGGGCTGCGCACGCGGCCGTTGGCGCTGATCTGGCGGGGTCTGCGCCGCCACGCCAGCGCGGCCGAAATCGAGTCCGTTACCGGCCGCTTGGGCCAGCGCTCGATCGAGCTGCACGTCGACGCGCCCATTCGGCGTTTCCGCTTCGAGTCGTCTGAGCAAGCGCTGATCGACGTGTTGCGCGCCAAGCCGCAGCCCCTGTCGTCGTTGATCGCTTCGGACCTGGCCGCTCCGGAAGACGTCAAGCGCTTGGTGTACGTGCTGGTGATTTTGCGCCAACTCGAGCTGGGTGTGCCGGGAGCAGAGCCGGTGGGGGTCGACGAAGCCCCTTCGTCGTCGCGCATTCCGGTGGCGTCGGTCGGGCGTCCCAGCATTTCGGACATCGAGAAGGCGCGTGGGCCGGTGCCTTCGGGTCGCGGCTCGATTCCGGACGTCGAGCATGTCGTGCCCGCGCAAGCTCAGTCGGGTGGTCACCGCATAGCGACGCCCCTGCCACTGTCGTCGGCTCCGCCGGAGCAGCGCATTTCCTCGCAAGTTCCAGCTTCACCGCGCATTTCCTCGCCAGTTCCAGC
>JAYUYU010000774.1:0-9495 GCA_043752365.1 Myxococcales bacterium
GTTGGCCGTTCATGGGGCAAAATGAATCACCGGTGGCTAGCTCGTCAGGTGCACGTGCTGCGTGGCGTTTTCGTGCTGCTCGCAGCCTTCACTTTGGGCTGCGGCTCGGCAGAGGACGGGGAGAGCCTCGGTAGCAGCAGCGAAGCGCTATGCACCGGGACGCTGTTCAGCGCGACTCCCGGCGGCCCCAGTAATGCCGGAACGTCGGTCACGCTGACAGCGCAGAGCGCGACGTGCGCAGCGGGTCAGACCGCCGAGTACAAGTTCGCTTATCAGCGCCAGGGCACCACCGATCCGTTCACGATCATCCGCAACTACGCGACCGGTGCCACGGCCACTTGGAACACGACGGGGCTGCTCGGTGGCAAGTACCAGCTCATTGTCTACACCCGCGCCGTGGGTAGCAGCGCGCCGTTCGAGCACTCGCGGTACCTCAATTTTTTCATCAACAACGTGTGCATGAGCGGCACCCTCGCGGTGTCGCCGGCCAGTCCGCAAGGCGTGGGCTCGCCCATCACGCTCACCGGAGCGGCCAGCTGTAGCGGCGGGGCCACGCCCGAGTTCCGCTACATGTTCAAGCGCCAGGAAGAGACCACGTACACCGAGATTGCTCCGTTCGGTGCGGGCTCTCGCGTGTGGGACACGACCGGGCTCCCAAGCGGCGCCTACACGCTGCTCGCCTACATTCGCGCCGCCGGTAACGCCTCGACTTACGAGAGCACCGCCTATGCGAACTATCAGCTCGGCAGCGTGTGTACTTCGGCAACCCTGAGCGCGGGCCCCGCGAGCCCCCAGCAGCCGGGCACGCAGGTCACGCTGACGGGCAGCGCCGCGTGCGGCAGCGCGGCGGCTGAGTATCGCTTTTTCTACCGTGGGGCCAACGACGCGGCTTACACCGAGATTCGCCCGTACGGGCTGTCGCCGACTGCCAACTGGAACACCACCGGGCTGCCCCCGGGAGTGTACGCCCTGCTCGTGCAAGTTCGGGCAAGCGGCAACTCTTCCGGAGCCGAGGCGAACGGTAATGCTACCTACAGGCTCGGCTTTAGCGTGCTGTCACTGAGCGCCGGCGCAGGTCACACGTGCGCGCTGCTCAATTCTGGCGTGAAGTGCTTCGGGCGCAACTTGCTCGGTTCTCCCACCGGTCAGTACTCGTTCGACCGCGGCATCGAGGCGGCCGACATGGGCGACGCGCTGCCAGCCGTCAACCTGGGCACCGGCCGCACCGTTAAGGCGCTGGCCACGGGCGGGTATCACGCCTGCGCCGTGCTGGACAACGACACGGTCAAGTGCTGGGGCGCCAACACCTCTGGCTCTTTGGGCTTGGGCGACACGAACCATCGCTCCGCGGGCGGGAGCGAGCTGGGCAATTCGTTGCCGACGGTCAGCCTGGGCACGGGGCGCAGCGCCAAGAAGATCACCGCTGGCGGCGGCTTCACCTGCGCCATTCTGGACGACGGCGCGGTCAAATGTTGGGGCAGCAATACCTACGGTGCCTTGGGCCTGGGCGATTTGAACGCTCGTGGCGACGCCGCCGGTGAGATGGGCAACAGCTTGCCGAACGTGAACCTGGGCACCGGGCGCACGGCCACCGCGATTGCGGCTGGCGTCGGACACGCCTGCGCGATTCTCGACAATGGCGCGCTCAAATGTTGGGGCTTGAACAACTTCGGCCAGCTCGGGCTGGGCGACATGAATTCACGCGGTGACGCCGCCGGCGAGATGGGCGACGCCTTGCCGGCCATCGACCTGGGCACTGGACACACGGCCCAGGCACTGACGCTCGGCAACTATCAGACTTGCGTCTTGCTGGAGGACTCCAGCGTCAAGTGCTGGGGCTATGCCGGCTACGGCGCCATCGGCTCGGCGGACCTCAACTCTCGCGGCGACGTTCCGGGTGAGATGGGCGACAGCCTTGCGCCCGTCAATCTGGGCACGGGGCACCTGGCGCAGTCCGTCGTGGCTGGCGGCAACCACACCTGCGCCGTCCTCGACGACAGCAGCGTGAAGTGCTGGGGCTACAACAACGAGGGTGAGCTCGGCCTGGGTGACACCTTGCAGCACGGCGATGCCGCGGGCGAGATGGGTGACGGTTTGCCCGTCGTCAATCTCGGTACCGGGCGCACTGCCAAGCGCCTGGTGGCGACGCACGCCAACACCTGCGCCGAGCTGGATAACGGCCAAATCAAATGCTGGGGCGTCGCCTACCTGGGCATGTTGGGCATCGGCCCGAGCGAGACGCGGGGCGACCAAGCCACCGACATGGGCGACAACTTGCCCTCGTTTGGCTTGGGCACTGGCCGCACCATCAAGGCGTTCGGCAGCGGCTTTGCCAACCACTACGGCTGCGCGCTGCTCGACAACGACACGGTGAAGTGTTGGGGCGCCAACAGCTATGGCCAACTCGGTATCGATCGCTCGAGCAACGTCGGCGACGAGGGGACCGATATGGGCACTCGGCTCAGCTATGTGTCGCTCGGCGCAGGTACCAGCGTAGTGAGCGTCGGCAGCGGCGATCATCATTCGTGCGCGCTGCTCTCGAACGGAACCGTCAAGTGCTGGGGCGCGAATCTGTACGGCACCTCGGGGCTCGGCGACACGGCGCGCCACGACGGTAGAAACTCGTACATGGGCAGCAACCTGCCCAGCGTAAACCTCGGTACCGGACGGTTGGCGGTTGCCCTTTACGTGGGCGCCGAGCACTCGTGTGCGGTGCTAGATAACGGCGCTCTGAAGTGTTGGGGGCAGAACAAGTTCGGTCAGCTCGGCCTCGGCGACAAGAACGATCGCGGCGACGCGCCCGGTGAAATGGGCGACGCTTTGCCCGCCGTGAGCTTGGGCACTGGGCGGAGCGTCAAATCCATGAGTTTGGGCTCCCAACACAGCTGCGCCATCCTCGACAACGACGCGTTAAAGTGCTGGGGCTACAACCACTACGCGCAGCTCGGTCTGGGCGATGGAGTCGACCGTGGTGACGCCGCTGGGGAGATGGGCGACGCCTTGCCCGCGGTCTCGCTGGGTACGGGCCGCCACGCCGTCGGCGTCTACGGCGCCTACTTCAACACCTGCGCCGTTCTGGACGACGGCAGCGTCAAGTGCTGGGGCGACAACAGCCACGGGCAGCTTGGGCTCGGCAACAAGGTCATGCATGGCCAAAACGTCGGCGGCATGGGTAACGGCTTGCCCGCGGTGGCCCTCGGCACTGGCCGCACGGCGGTGTCGCTTGGTGTGGGCGTTTCGCACGTCTGCGCGCTGCTCGACAACGCGGCGGTGAAGTGTTGGGGTTTCGGCGCCTACGGCAAGCTCGGTTACGGAGACACGTCCGACCGCGGCGACGGAGCAGGGGAGTTGGGCGACAATCTGCCCCTCGTCGACTTCGGGGCGGGGCAGAGCGTCACGGCTCTGGCGTCGGGCTGGCACCACAACTGCGTCGTTCTCAGCGGTGGCGGAGGGTCTGTCCGCTGCTGGGGCAATGGTGACCAAGGCGCTCTCGGCAACAACGCGAACATCACGCGGGGCGACGACGCCGGCGAGATGGGTACGGCCTTGATGAGCATCGACCTGGGCGATCCGTAGCCCCGGAGTGCGGCCAAACGTCGCTTGGCGGCTCGCTGGCCGAGGCGAGCCTGCTTCGTGCTCTTCCCGCAACGTCGCGGGCGCGGTATCGAACCGGGGGCGATCCATGACTTCAGCCGGCAAGCCATCCTCCGTGCTCTTCACGCGCAGCTACGTGCTGCGCCGTCGGCTCAAACGTTTCGTCGAAGGTCTGCTGGACGTGAAGGTGCACCGGGTGCTGCCGCTGGGTAGCAACGTGCACGTCGACATCGCGCAAGCTTTGCCGGGTTATCAAGTCCGAAATCTGCTCGACGTGGGGGCCAACATTGGCCAGACGGCTGCGCAATTCTCGTTTTGGCATCCGGGCATCGCCATCTATTGCGTCGAACCGGTCCGAAGTAACCTCGAAGAGCTCAAGCTCAACACGGCGCGAATTCCGGGCGTTCGCTGCTTTCAAGTCGGCCTGGCCGACGCGCCTGGCAGCGCCCAGATGCAGCTTTCGGGGCCGTCTTCCACGTACCGCGTCGCGGCTGGCGGACAGCCCACTGACGCGCCCACAGAGACGGTCGCCATCGACACCGTCGAAAATCTGTGCGCCCGCCTGCAAATTACGACGCTCAGTTATCTGAAAATCGACACCGAAGGGCACGATCTCAAGGTTCTGCAGGGAGCCGCAGCGTTGTTGAGTCGCGGTGATATCGACTTCGTGGAAGTGGAAGCGGGCATGAACCCCGACAATGCGCTGCACGTGCCGTTCGAACAGCTCAAGGCCTACGTCGAGCAGCATGGTTACCGGCTCTTCGGCATTTACGAGCAACGCCACGACTGGCCCACCGGGCGCCCGATTTTGAGGCGCAGCAACGCGGTCTTCATCGCGCCTGGCTTGGCAGAGAGCCAGCGCCGTCGGCAAGCCTGAGACCCTCGATGGTGCAAGAATCAAGCGCCAGCGCCGCGCACGAACGGGTGGACTACCTGGACGGTTGGCGCGGGATCGCGATCCTGTCGCTGTTACTAGGACATTTCGTCGGGTTCTTCGGCGTCGCTAGTCGCATCGGGAATGCCGGTAGACTGGGCGTCGAGCTGTTCTTCGTGTTGTCGGGCCTGCTGATGGGTAGGCTCCTGTTCGTGAAGAAGGTCGAGATCTCGACGTTCTACAAACGGCGAATCTCTCGGATCTTTCCTGCCCTCTACGCCTATTTGCTGCTCATGGCCGTATGGCTCGCGCTTAGGGGCAAATCTCTGCTCAGCGTCATCGCGGTCGTGTCACGCCGTTTCCAGCTCCGCGCATCGCGTCCAATCGCCTTCGTGGTCGTGCTGTCGTGGCTTTCCGCGTGCGCCTACTCCCACTTTACGGACTGGGACTACTACCGCATCTTCTGGCGTGCAGAGACTCGCATTTGGGCGGTGTTCGCGGCAGCGGGGCTCGTTTGTTGGACGAACGAGACGGGGCGTCGTCTCGTCCGGGGTTGGTCTTGGATCGTCGTGTGTTTGCTGGGGCTTGCCCTGCAGACAGCGCGCGTGCCGGACCTGGCCAAGTACACGCTGGGCTCGGCGTGCCTGGCGTTGGCGGTCACTCACTTGCAAGAGGCACCGAAGGTCGTCCGCCGCGTTGTGGCGTTGGCTCCCATCGCTTGGTTTGGCGTGCTGTCCTACTCGATCTACCTCTGGCAGCAGCCGCTCAAGGGACTGCGTGAGGTCCTCGGGGGCCCACTCAGTTTGGGGGGCGCGGTGCTGTTCGGAGCCGCGAGCTTCTATTTGCTCGAGAACCCGCTGCGTCGCTACCTGAACGCGCGCTGGGCTCGTCCGCCTCAGCCTGGAGGCTGAGCGGGCGAGGGGTCGGCGCTGGAAGCGCGCTCGACCAGGCGCCCTGCTTCGAGCTCTAGGACGAGCGCATCCGTTTCGTTCCAGGTGGCTCGGTGCGAAATGAGAATGGCCGTGCGCCCGCGTGTTCTCTGACCCAGCTCGACCAGTAGGGCGGACTCAGCGGCTGCGTCGATGCTGGCCGTTGGCTCGTCGAGAATGACGATGTCGGCTTGGGGCCGCGCGTAGATGCGGGCCAAGGCCAAGCGTTGCCACTCACCGGTCGAGAGCTCCCGACCGCCTTCGAACCATTGGCCCAGTTGGGTTTCGTAGCCAGACGGCAGGCCTTCCAGGAGCTCGTCGAGCAACGCGGCGCGCGCGATTTCACGCCAGCGGGCGCGGTTGTCTAGCGTCTCGGCCGAGCCAATGCCGACGTTCTCTCCGGCCAGAAGTTGGTAGCGCCCGAAGTCCTGGAAGGCCACCGCGAGGCGCGCCGATAGCCCCGCTGCCTGCCATTCCTGCAGCGGCAGCCCGTCGAGCGTGACGCGCCCCGAGGTCGGCCGATACAGGCCGGTGATGAGCTTGAGCAGCGTGGTTTTGCCCGCGCCGTTGCTGCCCAGCACGCTCACTCGGCTGCCGGGCGGCAAATGCAGGCTCACATCCGTGAGCGCGGGCGTCGTGGAGCCAGGATAGATGAAGCTGACGTTCTCGAGACGGATGCCGGTGCCGGGCGCGGGACCGCGGGTGCCGCCCTCGGGGTTCTTGGCTGTCTCTGGCGCGAGGAAGCGCTCGAGCGCGGCGATGTACAGCTGGTCTTCATGCATACCGGCCAGCACCGAGACCAGGTCAGAGCTGGACGATTGCGCCTGCCGCAGGACCACAAACAGCATCGCCAGCGCCCCGATGGAGGCAGCGCCCTGCAGGGCGCTCCAGGTCACCCAAAGGTAGCAAGCGCTGAGCGCGGTTGCCGAGACGAGCCCGAGCGCGAAACCCCAGGCGGCGCGTCGCACCGTGAGCGCTCGATCTTGCGGGTACCAGCGGTCGAAAATGCCGCGGTGTCGGCACAGCAGAGCCAGGCCGACGCCGTACGTTTTTACCTCCTTGGCGTGCGTTTCGCGCGTGAGGACGGTCTCGAGGTAGCGCTGGCGGCGGGACTCTGGCGAGTGCGCGCGGAAGAGCCGGAAAGCGTCTGCGTTGAGGCGGAGCTCGACCCACAACGCGGGTAACGTGGCGGCCGCGAGCAGCACCAGCAGCCACACCGAAAATCCAGTCAAAAGCAGCAGTAGCCCCAGCAGCGTGACCGTTTGCTGGAGCGCGACGAGGGCGCGTCGCACCAAACCGAGCGGGCGCTCTGGTGCTTGGTCGACGATCAGCTGAAGCTCGTCTTGCTGCGCCGCATCCTCGAGAGCGGCGAGCGGAAGCGCGAGCGCTCGGCGCAAGACCTGTTCGATAATGCCTTGCGAGAGCCGCACGCGCAGGAGCGCATCGCAGACCGATAGCGCGCGTTGCAATGCCAAGAGCAGCACGACCGCGGTGAGCTCGATGGCCAGCAACCAAAAGACGTCGCGGGTGTAGGCCGCGCTGGGCGTTTGGCGCGCCAGCGAGACGGCGTCGACGATCAGCTTGGCCAGGTAGGCGATGCCGGCGGGCAATGCGCCCGTCAGCACGCTGAGCGTGGCCAGGCCCAGCGCCAAGCGCGGGCTCTCTTGCCAAACCAGCCCAAAAGCTCGGCTGACGTTGACGAGCACGCTCCGGGCCCGACGCGGCGCCGCGGTCGTCGTGGCCTCCTGGTCGTGAGACTTGGGCGTCGGCATGGGCGGGGCTTTGGGCTATAGGTACCATCATCCTTCGCCAGGACGCGAGCCGTCGTGACGCGATCATCCCTGAAATCACGCCTACGCAAGCGCCTGGCACGGTCGCCCCTCCGCTCCGTCGCGCGGCCATTGTTCGAAGGGCTGGTCCACGCAGAGCTGTCCGTGGTCCAGCGGTTGTATCGTGGCAGCGGGGCGCGTGACGTGACGCCTCACCAGCTCGCGCGCGTGACAGCGGTCATCAAGGCCTTCGAGCGGCCACGGCTGCTCGCGCGCCTCGTGCGCAGCCTTCATCGGCAGTTTCCCGGCCTGGCTATCATCGTGGCGGACGACAGCCGCGTGCCGACGCGCTTGCCAGGGGTCCGAACGCTCGAGCTCCCTTTTGATTCGGGAGTGTCGGCTGGGCGGCAAGCCGCCTTGGAGGCAGTTCAAACCGAGCTCGCCTGGGTGCTCGACGACGATTTCGTGGTCCACGGTGGCACGTGCCTGGGTGCGGTCCTCGCTGCCCTGGCCGCCCACCCGCAACTCGACATCATCGGTGGCGTCGTCGTCGATCTGCCATTGTTCAGCCGGCGTGGCTCGCTGCGTGATCCGCTCTATCCGACGGACGCCTCGCCCCGTCTCGCGCTGGGCACTCGCTTGGGCGACGTGGTGGTGTGCGACAAGGTGCCGAACTTCTTCGTGGCTCGCACGGAAGGCCTGCGCAGGGTGGGCTGGGACGCGCGCTTGAAGCGCGTCGAGCACGGAGATTTTTTCACGCGCGCCCGAGGCGTGCTCGCAACCGGAATGCTGCCGGAGTTCACGTGTTTGCACGCTCAATCGCCCTTCGACGCTGCCTATATGGCGAGGCGCGATGACCACGCGGCGGACGAGGCGTTGCTGCGCGCCCGCTATTTCCCGACGCCGTAGCTGGCGTGCTAAGGGTCACGCGTGCTCCTTTCCGTCTCCGTCGATCTCGACGAGATCCACCACTACTATCGTATCCACGGCTTGCCGGCGGTGGACGCGGCGCGCGCGGTCTACGCGCGCGCGGTCCCACGTTTGGTGGATTGGGCGCGGCAGCGTGGCATCGTGCTGACCTGGTTCGTGGTGGGGCAAGATCTCGAGCTTGCCGAGAACGCCGAATCCGTCAGGCGCCTGGCAGCCAGCGGAGACGAGCTCGGTTGCCATTCGTACTCACACCACTACGACCTAACGCAGCGCGCCTTCAGCGAGATGGAGCAGGAGGTGGCGCGCGGCATCGCCGTGATTCGCGACACGGTCGGCGTAGCGCCCAGCGGCTTCCGCGCGCCGGGGTACCTGGTCACGGACACGCTGCTCAGCCTGCTGCTCGAACAGGGCTTGACCTACGATAGCTCCGTTTTTCCTTGTCCGTCGTACCTAGCGCTCAAGGCTGCGGCGCTGGCGAAACTCTCCGCGCAGAGCCGGCCTTCGCAGGCGATCTGTAGTGGACCCGAGGTGCTGCGAGCTCCAACGGTGCCGTATCGTGTGGGGCGCCCCTATTGGTTTCGGGGTACCGGCATTTGGGAGGTCCCGATTCAGGTCACGCGCCGGGCGCGCCTGCCTTTCATCGGCACCGCGCTCACGTTGGGGGGCACCATTGGCGCTCGCTTGCTGGCTCAAGGCGTCGTCGGCGAGCCATTCGTGAATCTCGAGCTCCACGGCATCGACGCCCTCGATCGAAACGACGACCTGTCGGAGCTCGCCCAGCAGCAGCGTGACCTACGCATCCCCTGGAGCAAGAAGCTCGACGCCATCGACGCCGCGGTGGGGCTGCTGCGCGCCAAAGGCTACGCCAGCTTGCGTATGGATGAGCTGGTCGCCCGGGCGAGCGCGGCCTGACGCGGCGCCCCGCTCAGCCTGCGCTGGGGCTGCCAACCGCCTCACAGTACCAGTCGAAGAACTGCTGCACGCCGTCGGCGACGCTGACCTTGGGCTCGTAGCCGAGGAGCTTGCGAGCCTTGCTGATGTCGGCGTAGGTGTAGCTGACGTCGGCGCGCATCATCGGCTCGCTTTCGACAGGCGCCTTGCCGCCGGCCAAAGCTTCAATGCTGCGCACGAAATCGGCCAACAAGACGGGCTCGCCGCGGCCAATGTTGATGATCTCGTAACCGAGGCGTCGATCAGTCGCGTTGACGATGCCTTGGACGATGTCGGAGACGAAGGTCCAATCACGGTGCATTTGGCCGCCGTTGTAGAGGGGCATGGGCGTGCCGGTGCGCATGGCGTCGAGCAGCTTGTACGCCAGCATGTCGGGGCGGCCGCGCGGGCCGTACACGGTAAAGAAGCGCAGGGCCGTAAAATCGAGACCGTGAATGTGATGGTACGA
>JAYUYU010000775.1:0-3805 GCA_043752365.1 Myxococcales bacterium
GCCGTTACGGCTCGGGCACGGCAACGCAAACGACGGAACGAGGCGGCGCCCCAAATTCAGGCCTCGCACGACTCCCGATCTCCCGATCTCCCTGTGAAATCTCGCTCGGACAGCGCGACCCGTTGTAGCTACGGAAGCTTCTGCGAGGGGGCTGCGGGGTGGCAGCCCCACTACTCAGTTGGTGAAGGCGGTGACTTGTTGTTGGCCGCCAGGGGCGCGCAGCACGCGGGTGGCTTCGAGGCCGCCGTGGATGGGGTCGGCTCCGATGGTGCCTTGTAGCTCGGTCAGGTAGTCGTTCGAGCTGACGCGCTCGAGCTCGGCCTTGGCCCGTGTCAGCCGCTCGCGGATGCCGAGACGACGGGCTTCGTCGTGGTGGCTTGGCAGCGCCAAGAACTCCGTGAGCCGCTGCACGTGACGTTGCCAAAGCCCGACGTCACGCGCTTGCTTGACGCGCAGGCGTTCTTTGTACCACTCGCTTTCGAGCAGGGCTTCACGCGTGAACAGCGCACGGAACTCGGGGTGGCTCGCGTCTTTGCCGTCCCAGTTGCCGTAGGCCATGACGTGCAACAGCGCGCGCAGCGGCGGGCAGGCGTCCTCGATGCTGTTGTCTTCGAAGTAGGCGCGCGACACGCGCTCGTGCGCTTCGATGATATTGCAGACGCCGTCGGCGAACACCGCCTCGTCCTGCGTTTCGGGCTTCAAAATGCCCTCCGAGAACACCGAGACTGGGTTATCGAACACGCGCCCGAAGAAGGTGTGCACGAACTTCGAGGTGATGCGATAGCCCAAGCGGCTGGCCAACACGCGGCGCCCGTCGAACTCGTAGTCGTTCAGCTTCTCGAGCTGGCCGGCCTCGATCATCCGCTGCGGATCGCGCTCGGCGGGGAACATGCGACACCAGATTTCGGGAATGAGCAGGCTGACGTCGTGATCGACGCGGCCCTCCGGACCAATGTAGCCCGCCGCCGAGCTGAAGCCGGCGTAGCCGGTCAGTAGCATCGACACCAGCGCGTTGTTCAAGTCCGCCGTGGCGCAGAGGGCGTTGAACGGACCCTTGGTCAGCGCACCTTCGGAGCCCGCGCCCGTGGTGCTGGGCGACTTGCCAGTCAGCGAGCACACGTAGTCCATGAACAGCTCTGGCAGCTGTTGGTAGTGGATGGGGCCGTACACGCACAGCGGGCGGATGCCGTCGTCCGGCGGGTTGTTGCGGCGCCCGCTGAGCACGCTGATGACGGGGAACACCAGCGTCTCTTCGATGGGCAAGCGGCGGTACAGCCGCGCGCCCATGTACGCGATGTACTTCTCGCGCTTGCGCGTCACGTCCGGCCGCACCTGCAGGTAGCGTGGGTTCTTGCTCGGTTTGCCGCCGACCAAGCGCGGCTTGGCCGAGCAGATGAAGCTGCCGTCGTCGGCGCGCTCGGAGTTCTTCTGCACGTGCTTGCGCATTGGTTCGGTGAAGGCATCGTGCAACGCGACGTCTTCGGCCATTTCGCGCGCGTCGCTGGCGTCCAACGGCTGGAAATTCGAGCAAAACAAGCCGTCGCGCGACATGTCGTCTTCGGTCTGCTTGTCGAAGCCGGGGTGAATGGCGTCGTCGGGGCGCTGGAACAGCCGCCACTCACAGTTTTGAACGAGCTTGAGGCTGGGGTGACCTTCGTACTCACGCGGCAGGCCAAGCAGCGCGCTGGCCGGCACCACCACGGACGCCGAAATGTCGTCCTCCATTTGCACCTTGTCGGCGGCCACGAAATCTTGACGCAGCTTGTAGGTGCGCCAGGCGCCGTTCGGCTCGAAGCCGACGCGCAGGTAGCTGCCAACCAGCTTACGGCCGTCGTGCTTGAGCTCGTGGCCGGGTGCGCCGTTGACGATGTCGACGGAGAAGTGGCCACGCCACTCACCGTTGTCGGCGCGATGGAAGCGCTTGATCACGAACACCAGCGCGCGCACGTAGTTTGGAATGCTGGCCAGCCAAGCGTTGTGCTCGACGGTGAACTCGGGGCTCGGCGTCAGTAACTTGATCACCGAGCCGAGCGAGCGCTCTGCCGACAGGATGGGCCGCGCGCGACCGGTGCTCTGCCGCAGCTCGGGCAACAACGCGTGCTTGAAGTCTTTCTTGAAAATGTCTTCGACGAGGCTCATGTCCTCTTCGAAGTTGCCGGTGTAGACGGGACCGTACAAAACGGCGTCGATCAAGCTCTTGCTGATCTCCGATTTGCCACCGCCCGAGACCGTGCACGGCTTGTGGCAGAAGGTGCCCTCGGGTGCGGTGCCGATTAGCCGCCAGCTGGGCGCCGCGGGATGCTTGGCCATCCGGACTTTGTAGCCGCTGGGCAAGATGTACTGGTGGCCGGGCAAGACCTTGAGGTGGTGCTCCTCGTCCTTTGCCATCCACTTCGCGTCCTGCTTTTTGAGGTCGATTTCCGCGTCCTCGGGCAGGTAGTGGATGTCGGGGTATTGCTTGTCGGTGGCGTAGCCGGACTCGTGGACCTCGATGGCGTCGCCCAACAGCTCCACCACTTCGCTGAAGCGATGTTCGGACGTCTCGCGGCGCGCGTCGCCCATGAACTGATCGCCCAGGCTGTAGGTCGAGAAGGCTAGCGCGCCGCCTGCGTGCTCCTCTTCGGCCAAGCCGAACAAGTTGGCGCTGAAGCTGATCTGCGTCTTTACTTCCTTCTTACAGTAACCAAAGTAGTTGTCGGCCAGGATGGTGACCATCAAGCCGTCGATCGAGCGCAGCGTGATTTTGAAGGCCCCGCCATTGTTGTACAGCTCGTCCTCCTTGGCCCAGCACATGCCGGCGACGCGCTGCGCCTCGGTTGCCTGCGAAACGTGCGGCAGACCCACGTCCTTCTTCTTCAACCGCGTCAGGTGCGGCGCCAGAATGACGCAGCCGGTGTGGCCGGTCCATTGATCGACGTCTAGACCCGCGTCGTTTTCGGGCAAGAACGGATCGCCAGCGTTGCCGAAAATGTTCTCGACGAAGTCCAGGTTCGAAACCAAACCGCCGGGCGCAAAAAAGCGAATCTCCATGCGCTTTTCAGCTGAATGGCGCGGCACCGCCGGGCACACCAAGGGCCTGAGCAAGAGCGACACCATGGTCTCGACCGGCTCGTCCCAATTCGACGTGAACGGCAGCCGCTTCATGGCCGCGGGCGGGTTGAGCGCCTCGCGCAGCATGTGGGCGTAGGCAATCGGCGGCACCGCCAGCTTGTCCGCCGGCACCGGCAAGCCCGTGTCGGCAACGTGGAACACGCCTTGAGTCGTGCGACGATCATTGATCGGGTTGTGCAGCACGCCGTTGTCGAGGCGGTAGCTCGACACCAAGTCGTTGTGCCAGGCGTCCGCGTCGATGGGCAGCGAAAGCTCGCGAGCCAGGCCGTAGCGATCGAGGATGAAGGTGACGTTGGGCAAGCGCACCGGCTTCGTCAGGCTCAAGCCTCCGAGCTGCTGATCCAAGAAAGCTTGAATGCGCTGATCCGCCGGACACAGGTGATTGCTGAGCAGGCGCGTTTGTTCGCGGTAGCGAGCAAACAGGTCGCGCGCCAAGTCGAGCACCTCCTGATCGCCGACGCGGTCGGGGACCGCATGGCCCAGCGCCGCCAGCTTGAGGGCGATGGCGCGGATGGCGGTGTGCCGATCCAACATCGCTACCGTGCCATCCGTGCGCAGGCCTACCGATCGTTCGAGCTCCATCAGATTTTCTCCGGGGGCGAGCAGTGTATCCGGAACCGAGCAGGGCCAGACTGCGCGTCTGCTCAGCCCAGCGGCCCGGCCAGCGCGTCCGTCACCTTCCTGGCACAAAAGC
>JAYUYU010000776.1:0-21409 GCA_043752365.1 Myxococcales bacterium
CTTGGGTGACGGTCCTTGCAAGTAGCCGAGCGCGACCCCGCCCGCCGCGCCCAGCGTGGAGCCGATGGCTTCGGCGCGCGCGAGCCCGCGAAAGCCCCATGCGGGAACTGCTGCTGCTGTTGCGGGAACTGCTGCTGTGCGCTGACTGCCGATGCGCCAAGAACCTGGGCGCACAGGGCCGCTCCCGGCAGCATGAAGGAAACTTTCATGATCCTCACTCCCGCTCTTTCTTCAACGGCCGCGCGAGCAAGTCTCGCACCGCCTGCGCGACCGGCTTGTGCGAATAGAGCACGGCATAGACTTCGCTCGTGATGGGTAGGTCGACGCCCAAGCGCTCGGCCAGATGGTAGGCGCTGTCGGCTGTCGTGACGCCCTCGGCGACGTGACCCAACCCGGACAGCACCTCGGGCAAGGCGCGCCCGCGCCCGAGTTCGAAACCCACGGTGCGATTGCGCGACAGCTCCGCCGAGCAGGTCAGCACCAAATCCCCCAAGCCCGCTAGGCCCGAAAGCGTGAGCACGCTGCCCCCCTTGGCCACCGCCAAACGCGCCATTTCAGCGAGTCCGCGCGTGATCAACGCGGCGCGCGTGTTATGGCCAAAACCCAAACCATCCGAAGCGCCAGCCGCTATGGCGATCACGTTCTTGAGCGCGCCCCCGACCTGCACGCCCGCAGGGTCGTCGCTGGAGTAGACGCGCAGCCTGTCGCTCGCGAAGCGCTGTTGCACCAAGAGCGAGCGCTCGGCGTTGCGGCCCGCGGCTACCAGGTTGGTCGGTAGGCCTCGCGCGACCTCGACGGCGAAGCTTGGCCCCGACAAGAACACGGCGCGATCCGCGGCCCCCGCGCCCAGCACGTCGTTGGTCACTTCCGATAGCAGCATCAAGCTACCCGGCTCGATACCTTTGGCGACCACCACCAAGGTCGCGTCGGCCGCCAGCGACGGAGCGGCCGCTGCCAGCGTCGCGCGCACGGCCTCGCTAGGCACCGCTACCACCACCAGACTCGCGTCGGTGAGGGCCTCGCCCATGTCGGCGGTGGGCGACACGTGCTCGCTCAGCGCGTAGCCGGGCAAGAAGGCTCGGTTCTCGCGGTCGTAGGTCAACGCGCTCGCGTGCTCGGCTTGCCACGTCCAAAGCGCCACACGGCTCCGCTCGGCCAAAAGTCTGGCCAGGGCGGTACCCCAGGCACCAGCGCCGAGAACTGCAATCTTGTCCATGCCGAGCGACCACACTTTTTCGCGGGGCAGGAAGCCCTGTCAAGCTATGCTGCCGCGAATGCCACGCCTCCGCTCAAAGCAGCTCCTGCTCTCGCTCTGCCTGGGGCTGACGCTTGGCGCTTGCGGCTCACGCGAAAGCATGGGCGACGGCTCGTTGCGCGTACTGGGTGCCGGCGTAGTCAACGACCCCGCCAACAAGTCGCTGCGCTTCGACATGCTGAAGTTCGGCTTGGATCGCTTCTGCGAAGAGATGCTGAAGGCCGGCGCCGCGCTCAAGCTCAGTGACCAGGAGCCCGTGCTGGGGCGTTTCTTCGCGGAAAGCTGCCAGTCGCAAGTGCTAGACGACGAGGCGCGAAAATCGTTCGTCGTGCAGTACACCGGCAAGGGCTACGCTTGGACCAACGTCACCGGCAAGCTTGGCTTCTCTTCGCGCGGCTTGGTCGAGTACGCGCCCGACTTTCAGTTGAGTGACGGCGCGCTGTACGTTTACTTCCGGCCCAAAGCCGTCGACGCCGCGGCCTTCCAGCTTCTATCGCTCGACTCGGCGTTGGCACAGGCCGGTATCGCCGCCGCCGCCGGTAACCTGAGCCCCGACGAGATTGGTCGCCACGTGCTCGACTCGCAGCTGAAGCGCGGCTTCACGGTGATTCGCTACGGCAACGACGGCCGCACGGACTTCGGCCTAGGTTTCATTCCGAAGGGTCAGAAGCCGTACAAGCCATTTGACATCGCGACCGAAAAGCGTGTGCTTGCGAACGAGCGCACTGAGGTGCACGTGCAGGGGCAAGATTTCATCGGTCCACTCAGCGTTACCGACGAAGACGCGGCGCTCTATCTCACGCTCGAGGTCGACGGCGCTGACAACGTCGACTACCAGATCGTGGGAAAGGCGGTCGGCGACGCCATGCTGGATCGCTACGTCCGAACCGCCGGTCCCTCCCCGCTCACGGGCCAGCCCGCGTTCGATGCCGTAGCCAGCCGCAGCGCGCGAACCCAGCAGCCGGTCCCGCTGCCGGTCGGCGAGTACTTTTTGGTGCTAGATAACTCTTCCGTGTTGGGGCGCTCGCAGCCCCCGCCAGGCGCGGCAGGCGACAACGCCGCGCGCGTCGACTACGCCCTAATGCTCGGCCCGCGCTGAGCTCGGCCTTTTTTAGGGAATTGTTCCTGGGGCTCTAGTGCTAATGAGGGGCAGGAGTTCGTGAACCCCAAGACCTATCGTTACCTGCTTTGGCCGCTCTATTTCGTGGTCGTCCCGGCGGGACTGTCTGCGCTCACGTACAACCTGGTAGCTCCGAGCGAGCAGGTCATGCAAGGGGGCGGTATTTGGGAGACCGTCCAGTATTGGGTCAAAGACCAGCCAGTACCGACGCTGATCGTCCTTTTTACGATCTTCGAGATGGCGCTGTACGCCTATCGCCACGCGCTGCCGGGCGCGCAGTACCTTGACGGCACAGAACGCAGCGACATCCCCAAGAAGGTGCGGCGCGAGTTCGAGCAAGCGGGCCACCTGCTGGACGAAGCCGAGCGCATTCAACGCAAGAACCGCACGGCGGTCGAACGCGCGCTGACTTCGGATTCACGCAGCGAGCTGGGCGAGTCGCTGGAGGACTTGCGCGACGCGATGAACGGCTCGACCTTCGACGAGCGCCTGTTCTTGGAGCGCTATGATCGCGCCTCGCGCCTGGTGAGCAAACATTTGGGAGCTTGGCAAAAGGGCGAGCTGCGCGAGTACCTGGAGTCGATTGGCGTCGCGGTGGGCGTCGCCTTTTTGCTGCGTGCGGGCGTCGTCGAGGCCTTCAAAATCCCCAGCGGCTCGATGCTGCCGACGCTGCAGATTCAAGACCACATTTTCGTGAACAAGCTCGCTTACGGGCCGCCCATTCCGTTCACGAACATGCGCTTGTTTTCGCGCCTGCCGCCCAAGCGCGGCGACGTCATGGTGTTCGAATACCCCGAGCCCAATCCGGCCGCCGAGCACCCCGACTACATCAAGCGCGTGATCGCCATCGCCGGCGACAAGCTCGAGGTCGAACACGGACGCCCGCGCATCAACGGCTGGGTCGTGCCCAACTGCAGGGTCGGCAAGTACCAGTTCGAGGACAACCCCGACGGCATGGGGCAGCTGTTCGTCGAGTACCTGGGCGACTACTCGTACTTGACCATTTACGCCGACGGCCGCGACGACGGCCGGCAAGGTCCCTACTACGTGAAGCCCGGTGAGACCTGGGTCATGGGCGACAACCGCAACAACAGCAGCGACTCGCGAGCCTGGAACATGGGCCGAGGTGGCGGCGTGCCAGACGGCAACATCAAGGGTCGCGCCATGTTCGTGTGGCTCAACTTCAAGAAGAACGGCTGGCCCGACCTCGACCGCTTGTTCACGCACGTGCTCGGCGCACCCAAGCTGCCCGCCGGTGCGCCTGCCGACCTCCTCGCCGGCATCGAAAAGTGTCTGAAAGAGCGCCCCGCGGCCGATCGCCTCTTGCCCCCCGACCCCGATCCCAGCCGCGCCCACGGCGTCAGGCGTTAAAGATTGGGCTTCCGACTCGGGTCCGGTAGCGAGATTCGATGAACGCCGCTCGGGCAGAGCTCTAGGCGCAGGCGGGACTCGGGCGCGCACTCGGCGCGCGTTTGCCCGAACACCCCGGACAGCAGAATGCCCAGCAATTTGGCTTCTACGTAGGGGTCAGGCGGGGGCAGGCATCTCATCGCCCCAGTTAGTACGGCTCGCGCGGAGTTAGCCTTCCCTGGAGGAGGGTTTCGGCGGAGACGTGCTAGACCCCGCCCGTGCACTACCTCGACTTCCTCGATATCTGCGCGCTGCTGCTTGGCATAAGCTTTACGATCACCAAGCTGGACGCGCAGGGGCGGAAGGCGAGCGCCTACCCTCACGTGGCCGAAGCCGAATTCGAGCGCTGGCGCACTTGGACGGTGTCCATTTATCGGTTGGGGAGCGGCATGTGCTTCCTGCGCGTCCTTTTCCACCAGGGCTGGGCCGTCTACATGAGCCAGCACCCGGTGGTGGGGCCCGCGGTGCCGCTGCCCTTGCGTTATCCGCCGGCGGCCATGGACGTGGCCTTCTTGGGCGTACTCGCTCTGACCTTCATCCGCGGCTCACGCGCCCGCGCGCTCCGGCGCGAGCTCAACATCGTGATCTCACCGCTGTCCCCGGCGCAGGCAGCAGGCCTCGCTCCCGAAACGGAGAGCGAGGCCGAGGCGCGCGCCAAGAACGATTGAGCGACTTCAGACGTAGCGGTTGGCCAGATTCTCGAGCGCTTCTTGCCGCCCCGAGCGCGGCTTAGGGTCGATGCCCGTCGTCAGCACCAAGTCGCTGAGGTCGGCCAAGCTGAGCTTGCCTCCAGCGATGCGCTCACCCAAGTCGGTGCGCCAGCCGGCGTAGCGCTCTTGCACGGCTTGCTCGAGCTTGCCTTCGGTCACGATCTTCTCGGCCACGTAGAGCGAGCGCGCCAGTACGTCCATACCGCCGATGTGGGCGTGAAACAGATCGTCGGGCTCGATGCTCTGGCGACGCAGCTTGGCGTCGAAGTTCATGCCGCCCGTGGTGAAACCACCGTTCTTGAGGAACGTGGCCAACACCAGCGAAAGCTGCGGCACGTCGTTGGGAAACTGATCGGTGTCCCAGCCCAGGAGGTCGTCGCCACGATTGATGTCGAGGCTGCCGAAGACGCCGTTGGCATAGGCGTAGGCCACCTCGTGCTGGAAAGAGTGGCCAGACAAGATGGCGTGGTTCGCCTCGATATTGACCCGGTATTCCTTCTCTAAACCGTAGCGCTGCAGGAAGGCATACACCGTGGCAGTGTCGTAGTCGTACTGGTGCTTGGTCGGCTCTTTCGGCTTTGGCTCGATCAGCAGCATGCCCTTGAAGCCGATCTTGTGCTTGTGCTCGGCCACCAAAGCCAAAAAGCGGCCAAGCTGGTCGACCTCGCGCTTCATGTCCGTGTTGAGCAGGCTCTCGTAGCCTTCGCGGCCGCCCCACAGCACGTAGTTTTCGCCCTTGAGCGCGTGCGTAACGTCGAGCATCTTGCGCACCTGCGCGGCCCCGAACGCGAACACTTCGGGATCCGGATTGGTGGCGGCGCCGCTCATGTAGCGGGGGTGGCTGAACAGGTTGGCGGTACCCCACAGGAGCTTCACGCCGGTGCGCGACATCTCTTTTTCGGCGCCCGCGATGATGCGGTCGAGGTTGGCGTGGCTCTCTTTGAGAGTCGCACCTTCGGGCGCGATGTCGCGATCGTGAAAGGTGAAGTAGGGCGCGCCGAGCTTCTCGAAGAACTCGAACGCTACCTTCAGCTTCAGCTCGGCCGCTTCAATGGGGCTCTGCACCTTGAACCAGGGACGGTCGAACGTGCCGCCGCCGAACACGTCGGAGCCCGGCCACGCGAAGCTGTGCCAGTAACAAATGGCGCAGCGCAGGTGGTCCGCGACGCTCTTGCCGAGGACCATGCGGTCCTTCTCGTAATAGCGGAAGGCCAGCGGATTTTCGCTGTTGGGGCCCTCATAGCGGATCGATTCAATGCCCGGGAAAAACGCCTGACTCATGGCTGAAGTCCTCTCCTCAACTCGTTGGTTTGCTCGGTAGATCACCGCGCCTAGAAGCGTCGAGCTGGTAGGCCACCCTACCTCACCGGAGCTACCTGCGCAACGCAAGCACCTGGAACTGGTTCCATAATCTGAATATTTATGAATTACGGAAATGTTTCAACATGTTACAAAAGCATGGTGAGCGGAGCGGCGTCCTGATTTTATGGGTACGGCAACGGAAAAGTGTGCTCGCCCAGCTTGAGTAAACAACGCATAAGACCCGGATATCGAAGCAATTTTACTGACAACAGCTAGCCACCGACCTGGCTACGTTTTTCTTAAGTTTATTAACTATAACGCAGAGCGGCAGGTAGTCAGCACCCATCTGGCGTGGCAGAAACCCGCCGCGCATGGCCGAGATCGTTGTAGTGCCCGACGCGGCCCGCCGCCTGCCCCGCCTAGCTTTCGCCCGCGTCGCGCCCTGGGTCACGCTCGGCACCATCTGGGTCGTGCTGATGGGTGCCGTGGTGCGCATCACGGGCTCGGGGGCGGGCTGTGGGCAGCACTGGCCAACCTGCAACGGCGAGATAGCGCATTTACCCAAGAGCCTGGAGACGTGGATCGAGCTCACGCACCGCATCACGTCGGGTCTCGACCTGCTCGGCGTGCTCGGGTTGGTGGCGTTGGGGTTCCAACTCCGGCCAGCCCATCCGGCTCGACGCGCTGCGCTCGCGGCCTTGGCACTTATCGTGGTCGAGGCAGCGATTGGCGCGCGCCTGGTGCTGTTCAATCTCGTCGGGTCCAACATGTCGTTCGACCGGGTGGTGGTCATGCCCGCGCACCTGGTGACGACGTCGCTCTTGATCGGGACGCTGTCGGCGGCCACTTACTTCGGTTCGGAGCGGCGTTTGAAACGCCCAGCTAGTCTGTCCCTCGTCTCGGCGCGCAACCTGCAAACCGCCCTCTACTGGGTGGCTTCGGCTGGTGCTTTGTTGTTGCTGGTCTCGATGACGGGGGCCATCACAGCGCTGGGCGACACCGTCTACCCGGTACAGGGCCAAGGCGCGCTCCAGCACCTCCAAAACGACCAGGCGGTAGGTGGGCACCTGCTGGGCAAGCTGCGTGTGGTCCACCCGCTACTGGCGCTGCTGGGCGTGGCCGGGCTTTGGGTCGCCGCTAGCCGAGCCCGAGAAGCAACGACATCCCACCCGGTCCAATGGCTGGGAGCGGCGCTGTACGTCGGCGGAGCGCTAGCCCTGCTGATTGGCGTGTCGAACATTTGGTTGGGTGCACCCGGCTACCTGCAGGTCATTCACCTATTCATGGCGTGCCTACTTTGGGTCAGCGTGGTCGTGTTGGCTGCCATGCTTTGGGATCTTCAGGCGAGAAAGGACGAAGCACTGTGATGAACGTCGTGAACCCCGCTACGCACGAGATCGTGGAACGCTTGCCCGAGACGTCCGTGAGCGAGCTGCCGGCCCTGCTGACCGCGGCAAAGCTCGCCCAACGCAGCTGGGCGGCCAAGGCGCCGGCCGAGCGCAAGGCAGTACTGGCGCGCTTTCGGCAGCTGCTGAGCGACAACAAGGACGAGCTCGCGCGCACCCTGACCTTGGAGGTCGGCAAGCCCCTAGCTCAAGCGAAAAATGAGCTAAACGGCTCGCTGCCGCGCATCGACTTTTTTCTGGAGCAGTTCGAGGCTGAGCTGGCGCCGCGCACGGTGCTCGGCAACGCCAGCGACGCCCTCGAGGAGCGCATCGCGTTCGAGCCCCTGGGCGTCGTCGCCAACGTGTCGGCATGGAACTATCCCTACTTCGTAGGCTCGAACGTGTTCGTGCCAGCGTTGTTGACCGGGAACGCAGTCTTGTACAAGCCGAGCGAGCTCAGCAGCCTGACCGGGCTCGCCATCGAACGGCTTTTGCGCCAGGCAGGCGTGCCGGAAGCCGTGTTCCGAACACTGATTGGCGGACGTGAGCTGGGTGCGGCGCTGGTCGCCTCGGACGTCGATGGCGTGTTCTTCACCGGCTCGTACGCCACGGGGCGCAAAATTGCGGAGGTCGTCGCGCCGCGCATGATTCGGCTGCAGCTCGAGCTGGGCGGCAAAGATCCGGCGTACGTCACCGACGACGTCGACGTCGCGGCCGTCGCCGCAGCGCTCGCGGACGGCGCCTTCTACAACACCGGGCAAAGTTGCTGCGCGGTCGAGCGCGTTTACGTCCACGAGCGCATCTATCCGGCTTTTCTCGAGGCCTTCGTGGCCGAAGTGAAGAAGTTTCAGCTGGGCGAGCCCACCGACGAGGGCGTCTATATTGGGCCACTTTGTCGCGGGGAAGTCGCGATTCGTGAGCTATCGGAGCAAGTGAGCGACGCGCGCGATCAGGGCGGCCGCGTGCTCACTGGCGGCAAGCGGGCCGAACGCCGAGGCTCGTACTTCGAGCCGACGGTGATCGCCGACGCGACGCCGGGCATGCGGGTGATGCGCGACGAAAGCTTCGGTCCGATCATCGGCATCGCCAGCGTGGCGAGCGACGAGGCGGCTCTTTCGGCTATGGCGGATACCGAGTACGGCCTGACGGCGGCCATCTACACAAGGAACGAAGCGCGCGCCGAGCAGCTGCTGCGCGAACTGCCCGTCGGCAGCGCTTACGTCAACTGCTGCGACCGAGTGAGCCCCCGCCTGCCCTGGACTGGCCGCAAACACTCCGGCATCGGCACCACGCTCTCGACGCTGGGTATTCAAGCTTTCTTGCAGCCGAAGGCGTGGCACATCAGGAGGGGCTGAGGGGTTAGGGGTCAGGGATCAGGGGCCAGCGGGCGGAGGGGACAGGGGAGAGGGAGGGCGGAAACGTGCCGCGTGTGGACACACCGAGCAGGTGCGCGGAGACGTGCGGCGTGTGAACACACCGAGCAGGTGCCCGGACACGCGCGGCGTGCTGGCCCAACCAAGCGGGCGCCAGCCCGCATCCACCCCTGACCCCTGACCCCTGATCCCTGACCCCTCCTACGGCCGTGCCTCCGGCTGATCCCGGCGTTCGGGGCCGATTTCGGCGGACACGAGCCGGAAACGGTCGCCGAATTTTTCGAACAGGGCCACGCCGTGGCGGGGGCGGCGCAGCTCGGGGACCTCCGGGCGCAGCGAGCTGACGACGTCGGCATTCAGGCGAGCGTGCTTGCCTTCGACGGACACTTCGACGGCCTCGACGTGAAAGCGCAACTTCTGGCCCATGCCGCTAGCTCGATGCACCGCCGCCAGCAGCCCTTCCCGCCCCGTCACGGGCTCTGGCAGTTCCGAAACGCTGATGCTCACCTCGGGGCTGGCGAAGGTTTCGAGCGCGCGCGCCAACTGCGCTTCGCCCGCGTTGGCCGCGGTAACGATCGCTTCGGCGGCTTCCTTCACGCGCTTCTCATCCGTCGGGTAGAACAGCACCGCCAGCGTCGCCAATAGGCTTACCGCGATCAGGGTGAGGCGAATGGCCGTTTTTGCGCTCATCTCATGCAAAGCCTAGCGGATCCTCCGCTGCCTTGCGCTACCTGCATGCTATGAGCGCTGCGCGCGATGTCCGAGCTGCTTTTGCCCTACCTGACAGTGGTCGGCTGGGTGTTGGGCCCGGTCGTGGTCGGAGTGATTTGGAGCCGGCTGGGGGCGCCCGCGTCAGCGTCGCGCCGGCTATTCAATTTCTCGTTCTACGGCGCGCAAACTTTCATCACGCTCTGCTCACTGTGGATCGCGCGCATCGACCGCACGTCGGTGGTGATGCCCGCCTTGGCGACGTCGGGCTGGCTGTTGACTGCAGGCTTCGCCTGGCTGGTCAGCGGTTGGCTGAAGCATCCGCCTGGCCGCCGCGGTGCCTTCATCGCCACCATGAGCCAGAGCAACAACGGCTTTACCCTGCTGGGTTTCGTGGCGCTGGTGTTGTTTGGTGAGGCAGGGTTGGCCCAAGCGACCTACTCGCAGGCGTTCAGCGCGCCGTTCTTGCTGTTGTTCAGCTTTCCGGTGGCGCGCAGCTTCTCGAGCGCCGGCACCGCGACTGGCAAGTCTTTCAAGCGCGTCTTGCTCGACAACGTGCTGGACCCGCGCGTGTTCCTACCGCTGTTGACCATCAGCTGCGGGCTGTTACTGAACTTTTTTAGTGTGCCGCGACCTGCGGTGGTGGGCAGCGTCGTGCGCCGCTTGATTTACGTGGGCACCGCGACCTCTGGCTGCGCGGTGGGGCTGTTGTATCGCGGCACGCAGCTGAGCCGCTTTTGGCGTGAGAACGCGGTCTCGATCGCGTACCGCTCTAGCCTGTACCCGTTGTTTTACGCCGGGCTCGCGCTGCTGTTCGGTTTGGACCCGCTGGATGCTCGCATCTTGATCTTGTATGGGCTCGTCCCCAGCGCGCTCCTGGCGAACTACCTGGCGGTGTTGTTCGAGTTGGACACGGATCTGACCAGCTCGGTCTTCGTGGTGAGCACGGTTGCCTTCCTGGTCTCGGTGTTGCCCGCCTACGCATGGTTCTCGCAGCTGCACTAGTTTTCGCTGGGGCGGCGCGGCATCAGCAGCTTGGCGACCAGGCCCGTCCAACCGGTTTGGTGCGAGGCGCCGACACCGCGCCCGCTGTCGCCGTGAAAGTATTCGTAGAACGGCACGTAGTCGCGAAAGTGCGGATCGTTCTGCAACAGCGCGCTGTCGCCCAGCACGGGGCGACGCCCCTGCTCGTCACGCAAAAAGAGCCGGCACAAGCGCCGTGACAGCTCATCTGCAATTTCCAAGAGCGTTAGGTACCGTCCGGAGCCGGTCGGGCACTCCACCTTGAAATCGTCCCCGTAGTAGTGATGAAATTTCTGCAGGCTCTCGATCAACAGGTAATTGACCGGCATCCAAATGGGGCCGCGCCAGTTCGAGTTCCCGCCAAACAGCCCCGACTCAGACTCGCCGGGCAGGTATGTCACGCTAAAAGGCTCGCCGTGCACGTCTAGCGCGAAGGGCTGGTCCAGGTGCTGCCGCGACAAGGCGCGCACGCCGAAGTCGGACAAGAACTCGGTCTCGTCCAGCATGCGACAGAGGAGCTTCTTCATGCGATGGCCGCGCAAAAGCGAGAGCAAATGGCGTTCGTCCTTGGCCGTCTCTTGCCAACGCGACACCAGCTTGGCCAGATCGGGCCGGTGCTCCAGGAACCAACGCAAGCGCGCGTCGAAGCCTGGCGTTTGGTCGAGCAAGTCGGCCTCCAGCACCTCCACGGCAAACAGCGGAATCAACCCGACCATCGAACGAATGCGCATCGGCCGCGGCGCCTCCCCCGGCAAGCACAAGACGTCGTAGTAAAATTTGTCCGTGTCGTCCCATAGGCCTTGGTCGTCGCCGCCAATCTTGGTCATGGCCTCGGCAATATGCAGAAAGTGTTCGAAGAACTTACTGGCGATGTCTTCGTAGACGTCGTTGTGCTGCGCAAGCTCGAGCGCGATGCGCATCAAGTTGAGTGAGTACATGGCGACCCAGGCAGTGCCGTCGGACTGGTTGATGAAGCCGCCGGTCGGAAGCGGCCTACTGCGGTCGAACACGCCGATGTTGTCCAAGCCCAGAAAGCCGCCTTGAAACACGTTGCGCCCCTCGGCGTCCTTACGGTTCACCCACCAGGTGAAGTTCAGCATCAGCTTGTGGAAAATGCGCTCCAAGAACTTCACGTCGCCGCGGCCCGTTTGCTTGCGGTCGAGCTGGTACACCCGCCACGCCGCCCAGGCGTGCACGGGCGGGTTCACGTCGCCGAAAGCCCATTCGTAGGCCGGCAACTGGCCGTTGGGGTGCATGTACCACTCGCGCGTGAGCAGCACGAGCTGCTGCTTGGCGAATTCTGCGTCAATCAAGGCCAGCGGAATGCAGTGGAAGGCCAGGTCCCAAGCGGCGTACCAGGGGTATTCCCACTTGTCGGGCATCGAGATCACCTCGTCGTTCACGAGGTGATCCCAGTCGGCGTTGCGACCGTGCTTACGCCCCTCGGGCGGAGCCGGTTGCTGTGGGTCGCCCATCAGCCAGCGCCGCACGTCGTAGCCGAAGTATTGCTTCGACCAGATCATGCCCGCGAAGGCCTGCCGCTGCACCAGGCGCGCGTCCGGCTCGCTGATGTCGGCCTGCAGCTCCGCGTAGAACTCGTCGGCTTCGCGGCGTCGAGTAGCGAGCACGCTGTCGAAGTCGCCGAACGGCTGCGGGAGCGCGCCTTGGCTGAGCCGGAAGCGCACGGTCTCGCGCCCGCCAGGCGGTAGCTCCAACCGGTAGTGTGCGGCGACCTTGGTGCCGCGGCGCGACTCGGCCACGGCTTGCTTGCGGCCGCCGATCACGTACTCGTGGAAGGCGTCCTTGTACGGTCCGGCGCCTTCGAGCCCCCACAAGCGCTGAGCGTTGGTCTCGTTCTCGGTGAAGAGCAGTTCCGCCTGACCGCCGAAATTCAGTTGAAATTCAGCAAATTTCGGGTGCGAAAGCCCTACCGCGCTGGCCGCCTGCTGCTCCAGGGAGGGTCTCCCGAGCTCTGGCTCGAACGACCAAGTGTTGCGGAACCACACTTGGGGCAAGACGCGCAGTCGGGCCGTGTCGGGCCCGCGATTCTCAATCGTTATCTGACACAGGATGTCGTTCGGCGAGGCCTTGGCGTACTCGACGAACACGTCGAAGTAGCGGCCCTGGTCGAAGACGCCCAAGTCGACTAGCTCGAGCTCTGGTTGCTGCGGGCCACGGCGGCCATTTTCCTCCACCAGCCGAGCGTAGGGAAACTCGCACTGCGGGTACTTGTAGAGCATCTTCAAGTACGAGTGCGTGGGCGTAGCGTCGAGGTAGAAGTACTGCTCTTTGACGTCCTCGCCGTGGTTGCCCTCAGCGTTGGTGAGCCCGAACAGCCGCTCCTTGAGGATCGGATCGCGCTCGTTCCACAGCGCCAGGCTCAAGCACAGGCGCTGGCGGTGATCGCTGAAGCCAGCCAGCCCATCCTCGCCCCAGCGGTAGGCGCGGCTGCGCGCGTGGTCATGCGGAAAGTACTCCCAGGCGTTGCCGCCCGCGCTGTAGTCCTCGCGCACCGTACCCCACTGCCGCTCCGACAAGTACGGACCAAAGCGCCGCCAGGGCGAGTTGTAGGCGCCAGCTTCACGTAGCCGCAGTGCTTCGACGCTCCGCACCTTCGGTGCAACCGAAAACTTCATGGGATAAACGGCGACGTTAGCCGACTGCCACGCCAAGCGCCGCGCGAATCTGCCCGAGCTCCGGGCTCACGGTGAAGCGCAGTAAATCCGCCCGGCGCTCGGCCGCCTGCGTTACCTGGCCCCGTGGAAAGCGCGCGGAAAGCGCGAGCCCAAGCTCGAGATCGCCGGAGGCCACCAGCGCGACGCGTCCCGCCACCAGCTCGGAGGCGCGCGTGAACTCGGCCGCGCGAGCGCCAACGTCGTGGGGACTCATGCGTGAGGCAGCCGCCTGCAGGGCGTCCAGCGCCGCGCCGCGCACTTCGCGCTTCAACGCGCTGGCGAGGCGTTTGGCGTCACCATCGATGGAGCGCAGGTTGGTGGAGCCGCCTACGGCCAGCGCTGCGAGCAACAGCTGTGACAGCTCGGCGGTGCTCGGGAAGTAACACAGCGCCGCTTGCTCGGGCCGGGCGAAGGCTAGCTCGCGCGCCCACAAGAATACTAGCTCCGGCAAACTGAAGCCACTGCCCAGCGTGCGAGCGCAGGTGACGAGCGGACGTTCGGGCCCGGGGGTAAGCCCCAGCGACCCCGGCAGCTCGGGCAGCACGTGTAACTCGGCGACCGGTACGCACAGCAGCCGCGACACCCAGTGCAGGGTCTTGGCCAACGTGGTCGTGCTCTTTTCCAACTCTTGCCGCGCGTCGTCGGGCAACGGGCTGTCGCGGCGCTGCCGCCGCACGTGTTGAAAGCCTACGCGCGCCAGAGCCGGCGCAATACTGCGCAAAAGCGCCGTCGTTTCCGGGTGACCCAGGCCGCTGCTCAGCCGCTCGTTCCAATCGGCGTAAGACAGCGTGCCGCGAACCGCCTGCAAGCCATCGGGTCGATGCGCCGTCACCATCAGTGACTCGTTGATGTCGGCTTCGCCCAGCGCGTCGAGGCACAAGGCCGCGCGGTAGGCTGCGTCGGCCTCGCCCTTGCGCTCAAAATTCCGCAGCAAGAAACGATAGCCTGCAGGGTCCTCGGGCGAGTGGCCGCCGTCTGGCGCCGAAGCCGGAGCCGCGACGGCGGCCCGAACGGGCGCGGGCGGAGGCGGACCGACCACCGTTGTAGGGGGCAGCGCGGGTGGTGGTGCCAACGCGATCGCGCGCTGAGCCGTTACCTCCTCTGTCTCGTCGTACGGCGTCTCGGCCGGCGCAGGGGCGGGCGCACGGCTGGGCGTCGCCGCGCCCGGGACGACGATGAAATCGTGTTCCGCCAAGAAACAGCCAGCTGCCGGGATGTCTGCGAACATCACCTCCTCGGCCTGCATGGCTCGGAAGAGACTCTCGGGCGTGAGCGCGGTCGCGCTACCGGTCTGCGCGTCCAAGATCATTTGCACGAGGCCCGTGAAAGGCGGCGGGCCCTGTTCGACCCGCCGCTGCTGCGGCCGCACCGCCACCAAGCTGGAAACGCGTGAGCCACCACCACTGAGCGCGCCGCCCATGGCGCGCACCACGTCCAGCGGCGCGCCCACCGAGCCCTCCGCTAATGTGGCATCGACGACCACCAACGCTTCGTCGGTCACCTCGCTCAGCAGCCGACGCAGCCTGGACAACGTGAAGGGCGCGAGCTTGGGGCCGTCAAGCAACAGCGCAGGTCCGCGTTCCTCGGACAACAGAGCGTAGCCCCAAAAATAGAAGACCAGCGAACGCGCCCGCCCGCCTAGGCGTCGCGTAAGTTGCTCGATGCCTTCTGGCAACCCGCGCTCGGCGTCGAAGGCGTGAACCGTGAAGCCGGCGTCCGGCTCCGCAAGCCTGCGACCGAATAGCTCGACGTCGACTTCTGCGTTCGGGATCGGAGGGACTTGGCCGTTCGCTTCGTACGAAGACGCGGCGACGATAGCGAGGCGCATGATCGGGAGAGTCTGCGAAGTAACCCAACTCTCGGAGTCGAGCCATCGCTGCCGCCCCCGCTGTGAAGAAAGACCAGAAATGGCCGTGAATAGCCGCGGATTTTTCCGCCTGGAGTCCATTCCTGGCTCCGAGTAAGAAAGTAAAGACACATGTCAATCGAGCGACTGACGGAGCTCGTCTCACGCTTTCGCGGGCAAGTCGCCAGGCTGCAGGCAGCCGCCGCGCCCGAAACGGGCAAGCCACGCCTCGAACCAACGCTGGCGCGCGAGCTGCTTACGTCGATGCTGCTGGCGCGGCACTTGGACGTCGCCGCGCTCGAGCTGCGCGCGCGCGGCGTGGGGCATTACACGATTGGCAGCTCAGGGCACGAATCGAACGTGGTGCTGGGCCGGCTCACGCGCACGACCGATCCGTCGCTCGTTCACTACCGCAGCGCCGCGCTTCAGCTCGAGCGCGCGCGCCAAGCCCCAGGCGTGAACAACGTCCGCGACATCGCGTTGTCGCTGGTCGCATCCAGCGAAGAGCCTGTCAGCAGTGGTCGCCACAAATTGTTCGGCGGCAGCGCGCTCGGCATCATTCCGCAAACCAGCACCATCGCTTCGCACCTCCCTCGTGCCGTGGGGCTCGCCTACGCGCTGGCTTGGAAGCAACAGCAAGGCCTAAGCCAAGAACCCGCCGACGCGCTGGTTTTGTGCAGTTTTGGCGACGCCAGCGTCAACCACAGCACGGCGCTCGGCGCCCTCAACGCGGCGGGTTGGGTGACGCACCAAAACCTGCCGCTGCCGCTGTTGTTCGTGTGCGAGGACAACGGGCTCGGTGTCAGCGTTCGCTCTCCGCCTGGCTGGGTCGAAGCCAGGCTGCGCGCCCTGCCCCACGTACGCTATTTCTTCGCCGACGGCACTAACCTGACCGACTGCTACGAGCAAGCGCGGGCCGCGGCAGCGTTTTGCCGCAGCGCGCGCCGGCCTGCGCTGTTGCACCTGGCGTGCGTACGGCTGCTGGGTCACGCCGGCAGCGACGTCGATACGACCTACCGTTCGCGTCAGGAGCTGGAGCTTGCGGCGGAGCGCGACCCGCTGTGGTGCGCGGCTCGCTCGTTCATCGGCGCCGGGCTGCTCGACGCGAAAGAGGTACTAGCGCTGGACGCGAACGCCGAAGCGCGTGTTCGCCAAGAGGCCGAGCGCGCCGTAAGCCGCCCGCGCTTGACCACGCGCGCCCAGGTAGCGGCCAGCCTCAGCCAGCCCGTTCCGCCCGGATTTGCAGCCAAGGCGCGCGCCGCGTCAGACTGCGGCGAAGCCCTGACGCTCGCCCAAGGCGTGAGCTTCGCGCTTGGCGAGCTGCTCACGAGCGACCCGGGCTCGCTGCTGTTTGGTGAAGACGTGGCCAAGAAGGGTGGCGTCTACGGCGCGACGAAGGGCTTGTTCGAACGGCTCGGGCACGCGCGCGTGTTCAACACCTTGCTCGACGAGCAAACCATTTTGGGGTTGGCGCTCGGGGCGGCCGCGTTGGGGCTCTACCCGGTGCCGGAGATCCAATACCTCGCGTACTTGCACAACGCCGAGGACCAACTGCGCGGGGAAGCCGCGACCTTCAGCTTCTTTTCGAATGGCACGCTCGCCAACCCGATGCTGGTTCGCGTCGCCGGGCTCGCCTATCAAAAGGGTTTCGGCGGACACTTTCACAACGACAATTCGTTGGCCGTTTTGCGCGACATTCCCGGCATTTCCGTGTGCGTACCGGCCCGGGCCGACGACGCCGTCGCGCTGTACCGCACGGCCCACGCGCTCGGTCGCTTACACGGCCACGTCGTAGTGAGCATCGAGCCGATAGCGCTCTACCATCGGCGCGATTTGCTCACGGAAGGCGACGGGCAATGGCTGGCCACGTTGCCGAACGACGGCGCCCAATACGGCAGGGCGCGCGTCTACCCCAGCGCCCTGGCCGACGTGCTGCTCGTCACCTACGGCAACGGCGTCGCCATGTCGTTGCGTGCGCGGCTTGCGCTCGCGGCCAGCGGCGTTCACGCGCGTGTGCTGGATTTGCGCTGGCTCGTGCCGCTGCCGTGGGACGACATCGTGCGCGAATCCGAGCGGGTCGGCCGTGCGTTGATAGTCGACGAAGCGCGCCACAGTGGCAACGTGAGCGAAGCCTTGCTGGCGGGCCTCACGGAGCGGGCGCCGGGAGTGAAGGCTGCCCGCGTCACCGCCGCGGATTGTTTCATCCCGCTGGGTGACGCGGCCGAGCTGGTGCTGCTTTCCGAAGCCGAAATCGTCGAAGCCGCGACGCGACTCAGTCGCAGCTGACGCCGAGCAGCTTCGCGGACTGACGGTAGGTTTTAAGCGGCTGCTGGCAAGTCGCTTCGTCCAGCTGCTTCATGGCCAAGCAACCCGCTTCCGCTTGCGCCCCAGCGTTGCTTTTGACGATGATTTTGCGGCAGCAATCCGCGGCCTTCGCGCAAGCCCCGTTGACCGGTGCGCCCGCCGAATCAGTCGCCCCATCGGCAGCAGGCGTGCCTGGTGACGCCGCCGCGCTGACCGCCGCGAACGCGTCGTCCGTGGCCTTCTTCGCCATGTAGAAGGCGACACCGGCGCCCATTAGAGACAGCAAGAACAAGCCGCCGCAGCCGAGGCCCACGAACAGCATGGCGTTCGATTTCTTGGGGGCGGCGGGCGCGCCGGGGTAAGCGCCAGGCGGATAGCCCGGACCGCTACCGGGCGGCGGATAGCCACCACCGGGTGGGCCACCTTGCGGAGGGTAGCCGCCATCGGGAGGACCTTGCGGAGGATAGCCGCCACCGGGAGGACCTTGCGGAGGATAGCCGCCACCGGGAGGGCCGCCTTGCGGAGGATAACCGCCACCAGGCGGACCAGCGGGCGCGCCGGGATAACCGCCACCAGGAGGACCGCCAGGCGCACCGGGATAACCGCCACCAGGCGGACCAGCGGGCGCGCCGGGATAGCCGCCACCAGGCGGAGCACCCGGTGCACCGGGATAGCCGCCACCAGGAGGCGCGCCGCCACCAGGCGGATAGCCACCGCCACCCGGCGGGTAGCCAGGAGGCGCGCCGCCTGGCGGTTGACCGCCCCCAGGAGGACCACCGTAGCCACCGTATCCAGAGCCGTGCTGCGACATGTGAGCTACTGGTACCACCCCCGCGCCCGCGGCGGAACTGCTCGCACTCGGCCCTGAACTCACGTACGACCGAGCGGCCATGCGACAAGCCCTGCTCTTGGCCGCCATCGGCCTGTTCGCGCTGCCATCGCTCGCGCAAGCGCCCAAGGCCCCACCTGCCCCAACGGCCACGACCCAGCTTCGCGTGCGGCCTCAAAAGCCCGCGCCGCCCGTCACCAAACGGCCCGAGATCCCCTTCGAGAAGCTCACACTGAAAAACGGCCTGGGCGTGATTCTCCAGCGAGATCCGAGCCTGCCGTTAGTCGCCGTCAACATTTGGTACCACGTAGGCCCTCGCAATGAAGCGCCTGGGCGCTCGGGTTTCGCGCACCTGTTCGAGCACCTGATGTTCTCCGGCTCGCGTCACGTGGGGCGCGACTTCGACGTGTTGCTCGAGAGCGTGGGCGCCACCAACGTGAACGGCACCACCAGCTACGATCGCACCAACTACTTCGAGACCGTGCCGCGTGACCAGCTCGACATGGTGCTGTGGATCGAGAGCGACCGGATGGGATACCTGCTCGACGTGCTCGACCAAGGCCTGCTCGACGTTCAGCGCGACGTCGTCAAGAACGAGCGCCGCCAGAGCTATGACAACGCGCCGTACGGCCCCAGCTACTTGGCGCTGTTGGAAGCGCTTTTTCCAGCCGGGCACCCGTACAACGGTGCCGTCATCGGCTCCATGGCGGATCTTTCAGCGGCCACGCTTGCCGACGTGAAGGGCTTCTTCCGCGACTACTACACGCCCAGCAATGCCACGCTGGCCATCGTGGGCGACTTCGACACAGCGGCCGTCAAGGCGTCAGTCCAAAAGTACTTCGGCGGCTTGGCAGATCGGCCCATAAAGCCGACGCCCGAGTTGAACCCGCCGGCGCCCCGCTACGGCCGCTATGTCGTAGAAGAGCCGGTCGATCTAGCGCAGGTAACCTTCGGCTATCGCACGCCGCCCGCCTACGGCACCGACGATCCAGTCGTCGACGTGGCGATGGAGACGCTGGCCGGTGGCAAGGCGACGCGCCTGTACCAAACGCTGGTCGTCGATAAGAAGCTGGCCTCCGAGGTCAACGCCAGCCAGGACTCCAACCAGCTGTCGGGCATCGTCACCATCGGCGCCACCGCCGCCACGGGCAAGACCGTCACCGAGCTCGAAAGCGCCCTAGCGGAAGCCCTGAGCACGTTGGAAAAGAACGGGCCGACAGCGCTCGAGCTCGAGCGCGCCAAGCGCCGGATTCTGCTCGCGACCTTGAAGAGCTTGGAGCTGCTGAACGGCCCCAGCGGCGAAAGTGGCCGCGCGGGCCTGCTGCAGCGGTTCCAGCACTACACCGGGGATCCTGGCTACCTCCCCAGGTGGGTCGAACAAATCGAGAAGGTCAGCGCGGCTGACGTACAGCGCGTGCTGCGCGAGCACCTGAGCGCTGCCAAGCGCGTTAGCGTCGTCACCCAGCCGCGCCCCAAAGCTGCGCCAGCTGCGCAGGAGAAAAAACCGTGAAGGCGTCCGCGTCACTTGCCGCCCTGTCCCTGTTGGCGCTGCTGGCGTCAGGTTGCGGAGGCGCTCCAGCGCCGAAGGCCGAAGCGGTACCCCTGCCCAAGCCGAGTGGCACGCCCGCCGCTCTGGCGGTCGATCCAGAGCCTTGGCGAAACCAGCGTCCCCCGGCGGGCGTCGCCTCGGAGCTGCACTTTCCCAAGCCCGAACAAGCCAAGCTTTCGAATGGCCTGTCGTTGATGGTCGTGAAGAAAGCCATGCCGGTGGCTTCGATATCGCTGGTGTTCCGTCACGGTGCTGCAGCGTGCCCGGTCGGCAAGAGCGGCCTGGCAGCCCTGACGGCGCGCATGCTCACCGAAGGCACGCGCAAGCACCCAAGCCTGCAGCTCGCCGAGCAGATAGAGCAGCTGGGCACGACGCTCGACGAAGACGCCGGTCGCGACGCCTCTTCGCTGTCGCTCTCGGCGTTGACGGCCGATGTGGGCCGCGCCCTCGAGCTTTTGGGCGAGGTCGTGACCGAGCCAGGCTTTCGGCCGGCAGACTTCGAGCGCGTGCAGAAAGAGTGGCTGGACGGCTTGCGCGCTCAGCGGCAGGCGCCAGAACGCCTAGCCTCGTTGACCGCGCTCGGTACGCTGCTCGGCAAGCCGCACGGCAGCTCCGCCGACGGCAGCCTCAGCGACGTACGAAAGCTGACCGTCAAAGACGTCGTCGATTTCCACCGCAAGGCCTACGTGGCCGGAGATGCAGCGCTGATCGTGGTCGGCGACGTCGACCTTGGCAGCGTGCAAAAAAGCGCCGAGAGCGCCTTCAAGAAACTCAGCCGTGCCCAGAGCCGCCTGGAGCAGCCTTTCACCGCCCCACCCGCTGCGCCCGCCAAGCAAATCCTGCTCGTCGACCGCCCGGGGGCGGTGCAGTCTGCGCTGGCGCTGGTGCAACTCTTGCCCAAGCGCAGCGAGCCCGGCTACGAACAGCGTGAGCTCCTCACCACGCTTTTCGGTGGCTTGTTCACGTCGCGCCTGAACCTGAACCTGCGCGAGGAGCACGCCTACACCTACGGGGCGCGCGCGCAGAACATCGCGACGGAGCAGTGGGGCGCGTTTTACGTGACCACCAGCGTGCGCAGCGACGTAACGGCGGAAGCCCTGAAAGAGGCGCTGAAAGAGCTCAGACTGCTGAAAGACCCGAAGCTGGGCAAACCGATTCGCGCCGAAGAAGTCGCGCGCGCCCGCGCTGATCTGGTGCAATCGGTTGGAGCTCGGCTCGAGTACAGCGCGCGCATCAGCAGCAGCTTGGCGGAATTGTGGCTGCACGCTTTGCCGCTGGACTACTACCAGCGCTACCCGGGCCTGCTGGCGACCGAGACGTCGGACAGCTTGAGCCGCCTGACAACCAGCCTCGACATCGATCGCCTGATCGTGGTCGTGGTCGGTGATCGCGCAGTCGTGGAGGCCCCGCTCAAAGCGCTCGGCTACCAGGTCGTCGCGGCACCGCCAGAGCTCATCGAGTAGCGGGCTCGCGGGGTGTCCCTCAATTGGGATCGCCCGCGTGCCCGTTAACGCGCCTGTGCCGCGTCGCGGGCTATTTCTTCTTGCCGCCTTCGATGGGCAGCTCGTCGATGCTCACCGAAGGCGGCTCGGTCGTCGCGATGGGCGCAGCGGACGGCGGCGGCAAAGCGGAGAACGCGGGCGAGGGCACAGCCGCCTCGACGCTCTCTTCTTGAGTGGCGAAGAGCGCCATTAAGCCCCCGGTCAAAAACGCGGCGATACCCACAATCACCCACAGCAGTAGTCCCTTGCTCGGCTCCGGCGCGGCCTGGGGCCGACGCTTTTCCATCTCACGGCGCAGCTCTTCAATCTGGCGGCGGTCGCGGATGACCACCGTCTTCTCGGTCCGTTCAGAGCGCTTCCTCCCGCCAGAATCGACGGGGATCTTCGGTGCCGACGGGGGGTGGGAGCCAGGCGCCGG
>JAYUYU010000777.1:0-9476 GCA_043752365.1 Myxococcales bacterium
CCGGCGAAGCCCCAGCCCAGCGAGAACCCCTTCGACCGGGGCCGCTTTTGAGGTAATGCAGCAGCATGGTTCGGAGCTTGAACGCCCGCGCGGCGCTTCAGATCGGCTTGTTTGCGTCTGTGGTGCTGCTTGCAAGCGCTGGCTTGGGACAAGATCGCGATCCCGCGGCGGCACAGGCGCTGTTCGATCAAGCGCGTGAGCTGGTGGCTCAAGGCAAGTACGCCGAGGCTTGCCCGAAGTTCGCGGAGAGCAACCGGCTCGATCCGGCCATGGGCACGCAGTTTCAGCTGGCAAGCTGCTACGAAAAGAGCGGGCGCGTCGCGAGCGCTTGGGCCGGTTTTCTCGAAGTCGCGTCGCGCGCACGCAGCGCTGGCCAGCTTGACCGTGAAAAGGTCGCGACTGAGCGCGCGGAAAAACTGCAGTCGCGCTTGCCGCGCTTTGTCATCAACGTCCCCGAAACCAGCAAGGCCTCCGGCCTCGAAATTCGACGTAACGGCATGCTGGTCGGCGCAGCTCAATGGGGCACGCCAGTCGCCGTCGACCCTGGCGAAATCGAGCTCACCGCTTCTGCGCCCGGCAAACAAGCATTACGCCAAACCTTACGCGCCGAAGAGGGCAAGACTGCGAGCTACAGCTTGCCGGCCTTGGTGCAGGTCGAGGCGGCAGCCGCTGCTCCCTCGACGGCGGCGGCCCCGCTCGCGGCGGCGCCCCCGCCATCGGAGCGAAGCCCCGCAACAGCGTCCCCTCCAGCTTCACCCGAGTCGACCGCGGCGAACGGGCGCGGCAACACTGCGTTGGTGCTTGGGTTGGCTGGTGTCGGGGTCGTGGGGCTGGGCGTGGGAACCGTTTTCGCGATCATGGCCAAGAACAGGGCTGACGATTCCAAGCCGTTCTGCCCCAAAAGCTTGAACAAGTGCGACGAAGACGGCGTCACCCTCCGCAATCAAGCGATCGAAAAGGGTAACGTCGCTACCGTGGCTTCCATTGCTGGCGGCGCGGCGCTGGTAGGAGCTGGCCTTGTTTGGTTGTTGAGCGGCCCGGAGAAACAGCACGGGAACGCGGACGCCAGCGTCCGCGCCAGCGCGGATGTCGGAGCCGAGCATGGTGCCTTCTACCTGCAAGGGAGCTTCTAAAGTGGGGGCCGGCGAGCGAGTCGCGCCGGTCGGTTGTCGAGCCTCACTGCTGCTGTTAGGAGCGGTTGGGCTGCTGGCAGCAGCTTGTACCCGGACGACCAAGCTCGACGATGAGCGCCCTGCGGGGCGTGCTCGAGTCGGCGTCACTCAGGGTAGCGCTGTCGCGGTCACCCAGGATGAACGCATCGCAGTCGTGACCAATCGGAGCGACGGCGTCGTGACTATCATCAGGCTTGACCCGTCCAAGCGCGCGACCGGCCTCGTCAGCAACCAGCCGCACATCGATATCCCATTTGAGCCACTAAACGAATCGAAGCCGTGGGCCGCGGTGATCGGCGCCGACGATGACACTGCGTACGTCCTGCTTCGGGGCCTGCGACGGGTCGTGAAGATCAGCGGCTTGCACGGACGAAACCCGCGTCCCACCGAAACGACACCGGTTGGCTCAGAGCCCACGGCGATCGTCATTTCGCCGAGCGGTAGGTCGCTGTACGTAGCGAACTGGGGCGACGGGACGGTGAGCAGCATCATCCTGTCGGACACGATGGTCGAAGCGCCACTGGATTTGAATCGGCGCCTGTCCGACGAGATGCTGCTGGGGCGGCTTGTTGGCAATGGCGAACCCGCCTCCGCAGTCTGGACCAATGTCCAACTCGATATAGGGCAGCGGAAAGGGCTCGCCCACCCTCGCGCGCTGGCTGTCACTGATAACGGCGATACCAACGACTTCGACGAGACGCTCTATGCGACGGAGTTTTTCGCGCAGCCTCTGCCCGGGGGCGGTCCGGGCGGGCCCGATGATCTCGATCACAGCCGTGAGGGGCTTGTCTATCCAATCCTGCTCGAGACCAACGGCGCCCCACCAGATCGCAACGTAGTTCGCCTGAAAGCGGTGGACCTCGCGTTTAAAGACGGCGAGAACGGCGACACAGGCTGTTTTCCCAACCAACTTTACAGCGCCGCTGCCAGTGGGGACCGCCTGTACGTCACCAGCGTGTGTGCCTCGCCGAAGGGTCCGCTCGAAACGGGCCCAGGGGAGAGGGCGTCGAACAATTTCAAGACGTTGCTGCACTCAGCGATATTCGTGGTGAATACCGTCGACAACGTTGAGGTCGCGTCGGAACGCGTGGTGCTGACCGAATCGTTGGCGGGCAACTATCGGGACGATGCTGCGGCACAGAGCCTGACTGAGGAGAGGATGCCGCTTCTCCCCACCGAAATTCTGGTTGCTGCTCCAGACGCCTCCGGCCGGCGCCAAGCGTTTCTTAGCGCTATGGGCTCAAGCGCTGTGTATCCCGTTGCCTTTGCAGCCGACGGCACGGCGAGCGTCGGCTCGGCGGGCAAGCGTTTCATCGATCTAGGGCGCGCCCTGCCCATTGGCATGGCCGTCCTCTCCGAGAAAAGGGGCCTCGTGCTCGACGATCTCAAGCCGGGGCTCCGCGCCATCGACCTGGCGAGCTCAATACAGGTCAGCAGCGCCGACACGCTAGGCCGTGATGGGTCCACGGGTCCCTTGAGTCCGGTCACAGGACGCCTCAGTGATGAGGCTCGGGAGGGGCGCCGACTTTTCTCGACTGGGCTGACCGCGTGGTCATTTCAGGGCCAAGCTTGGAGCTCGTGTGAAAGTTGCCACCCGGACGGGCTGAGCGATGGGGTGACCTGGCGTTTTGCGCGCGGGCCCCGCCGCACGATTTCGGTGGCGGGCACGTATTACCGCGATGAACCAACGCGCCGCGTAATGCTGTGGGGCGGCAACATCGATGAAATCCACGACGTGGAGGCCATCGCGCGCAACCTCAGTGGCGGCGTTGGTGGTGTGCCGTGGACCAACTACTCGGGCGTTCCAGGCAAGGATTGTCGCCTCCTCTTCGATGGCAAGAACCCCGGCTCGATGCAGCCGACCGCCGAGTGCGCCGCCCCGTTGCCGACGACGCTGCGGGCAAACGGCCTCAATGGCTCGCTGGCAGCTCTCTCGTCGGCCGACGCTACTCAGCACTGCAACCCGACCGACATTGCATGCGACATCAACCCCTCTCGCGATTGGGCCAACATCGACGCCTTCATCCGTACTGTTCGGGCCCCGCGGGCACCGACCGGGGTCGGGGATGAGGTGCGCATCGCCAAAGGCGCGGCGTTGTTCACCCGAATGCGTTGTCATGCTTGCCATGCTGGCTCCGGCTGGACGCTTTCGCAGATGTTCTACGAGCCCGGCCCTGTCGCGAACGGCAAAGCTCCTTTCGCGGACAACCGAGTGAGCGGGCCGGACCCTTCGGCCGTGAACGAGATGCTGGGCCTCTTGCGCACGCAGAAGTACAGGGTTCCCGCCGCCGCGCCTGAAGCCTTTCGTCCGGCGCCGGGGGTCGAGGTGGTGCCCTTTCGCACGGCACCGCGCGAAGGGGAGTCCCCATTCGACTACATATTCGGGCAGCTGGCTCCCGCGGCCGGAATGTCTGCTCCTCCTCCAATTCCGGCGGATCAGCTCAAATGCGCTCTGCGCTCGGTCGGCACGTTCCCCGTTCAACCCGCCTCCCCTGCAGCGGCCGAAATGACTGGCGTGGTGCCGGCCGGTAGCGATGTGCCGCCCATACGCGAGGTACGTCGTGTTCTGAACGCCGCCGCCACATACGACGACAAGCTTGCGTTCGGAGCAACCGGATTCAACATTCCATCGCTCGTCGGCTTGGCAACGGGCGCGCCGTACTTTCATGCCGGCAATGCACGCACGCTCGAAGAGCTCTTCGACCCTGCGTTCGCCGCCCACTACGGGGCCATGCTGCCGCCGGGTACGCCGGCGCCATCGAGTGAAGACATTCGCAACCTGGTCACTTACCTGCTTTCGATCGACGAGACCGGGGACAGCGCGCCGCTAGACCCTGACACCAGTGCATTCAACCCGGACCTGTGTGCCCAGTTCAATGCGATGGCCGCGCCCTAGTGGGCGCGGGTGCCGTTGCGAATGGCCCGACGGCGCCCGCTAATCGCAAACGTTCTGCCCATTGCAGACCCCCGAGCAACACTGGGAGCGATCGTTGCACGGCGCATTGGCATGGCGCTGCGGATAGTCACACAATCCGTCGCGAGGATCGGGGACCGGAGGATTGGTGCAGATGCCGAACCGGTTTATCGCGTGATCGCAGTGAAGGTGGTCGTTCTGCTGTTCCGCCGCCACGCAGTGGTACCAAAGGCAGCCCACTTGCGGCTCCGTCGGCGCTTGCTTCCACATGGCTGCTACGGCCGGATCGCTTAGCAGCGGTAGTGCAGGTGCGCCGGCGGGTAGGCCCAGCATGCAGGCCTCCAGACAACCGCCTTGGGTGTTGCCGTTCGGCTCGTTCGTGGGGCACTGCTGGTGCATGCAGGCGCAGTAACCCTGGCACAGCGTGTTAGCTGCCGCGACGGTGCAGCTGGGGCCGCAGCGATTCAAACACGTGTTCAGTTCGGTTGCTTGCTTGTTCGGGGCGAGGATGCAGGAGCATTCGCCTTTGGCGTCCGTGCATGCCGTACCGACACAAGCGCGGAAGTTGAAGAGCGCGAATCGACATTCCTCATCGATCAGACATTCGTTGATCTTGCAACGATTGCTCACGCACGTTTCGTCGCAGCCAGTGCACTCGATGCCAGGGTTGGGTGCGGCCCACTGGCACGTGAGCGCCTCGGCCGCTGTGTCCAACTCCGCCGGCTCGATACCTAAGACTGCGTTGCAACCTGCCACCGCGTGAAGCGCGAAAACGGCGGCGGCGAAAGCGAGGGTGTGGGACCAAGTGCTGCCAGCCATGTCGGGGGCGGACTCTAGTCGGCTATGAATCGGCGGAGAACATCGAATCCGATGTTCGCGCGCATTTCCGAGTCTAGAGGAATGGCTCCCCCCTTGGACGACGTGTGAGCACCTCCGTACACCTTCGAAAACGCAGTGTCCGGCGCTTCGTACAGCTTGCTAGCGAGTGTTCCGTGCGGCGGTCAGATTCAGGGGCTGATGCCTCGGATAGCGGCACTCAGAGCTGGCACGCCGCGTGCTCTAGGGGTTGGCACGCTGAGCGAATCGCACGCGACACCACCGAGGGTTTTCAGATGTTTTGTACCAAGCGCTCCATGTTTCAGCTCACCACCATCCTGCTTGCTTTGGTTGCCAACGCCTGCGCGGGCCGCCACGTTCGACCGGTCGCAAGCGCCGGCGCGGTCGCGAGTTCGAGCTGCGTGGGGGGCGAGGTTCGGACGGCCGCGGACGCCACGCTGTACGGCGCTTGCGAGAGCGTCCACGGCGACCTGCTCATCACCGCACCGGATCTGACTGACCTGTCGGCGCTGTCGGCGTTGCGGGGCGTCTCCGGAAAGCTGGAAATTTCTGGGAATTCATCGCTCGACGACTTGACCGGACTGGAGCAGCTGGAGCGGGTCGGCTCGCTGTCGATTCACGACAACGCCGAGCTCGACGACCTCGCGGGCCTTCAGGGGCTGCGCCAGGTTTCTACGGTGGTTATCAGCAACAACGCCGAGCTGGCTTCGCTACGCGGCCTCGAAGGCTTGACGCGGGTCGAGGCGCTGGTGCTCGAGCAAAACGGCTTGTACCAAACGACGGGCCTTTCGAACCTGACCGAGGTCGGCAGCTTGGTCGTTTCGGGCAACGCCAAGCTGAACAGCATGCAGGGTTTGCGTTCGCTGTCTTACGCGCGCTCGGTCGAGATCCGCAACAACCCCCGCCTGTGCGCGCGCGGCCTGCTGCCCGCCTTGGTACGGGTCGAACGCCAAGTTACCTTGAGCGACAACCGTGGCCTCTCTAAGCCGGACGTGCACCAGCTGCTTGGTCGGGTCGAGCACGAAGTGGCCCGCCCGGACGCGGTCGCGCGCATGGAGGCGTCGCTCCGCTGAGTGTGCGGCGCGTCGAACACCTGTCCGAGAATTCGTACAGTTTGTGCGATGGACGGCACATGAGTAAAAGCTCCGAAATTCAAGAAATGCCCAGAAAACGCTGGGATTGGCGCAGTGAAACATCTGGCACGGTGGTTGCTTTAGGGCCCACGCCGCGCCTCAACGGGACGAGCGGTCAAGGGAGAATGACGATGTCGGGATTGCTATTGAAGCGCACGTGGCTAGGTGGTGTGGCACTGGTCGCGGTGTTCGGGTTCGCGGCCTGCAGTGATGACGGCGAGGGCGAAGAAACTCCGACCGCCGGCAAGGGTGGCAAGAGTAACGGTGGCAACGCCGGCTCCACCCCCGGTGGCGATGGTGGCGTGTCCACCACGGCTGGCAACACCAACGGCGGTAAGGGCGGCAACGCGAGCGCCGGCAAGGGCGGCATGGCCGCGGGCGGTACCGCCGGTACCGACGCTGGCGGAACAGATATGGGTCCAGGCGGCGAAGGCGGCGTGGGCGGTTCGGGGGGGGCAGGGGGCGAGGGCGGTGCCCTCGATAGCGATGAGGTTCTGCGTAGGCTGTTCGCTGGCACTTCGCCACTCCCGGACGTGCCAGCTGATTCGACCAACGCCTTCGCGGACAACGCGTTGGCAGCGGCACTCGGTCAGCGCTTCTTCTTCGACGAAAAGTTTTCGGGTGCGCTCAAGGTAGCGAGCGATCTCGGGGCCATTGGCGATACGCAAAAAGTGTCCTGTAAGACCTGCCACTTGGGCTCAGCCGTCACGCTCGACGATGGGCGGGCTCTGTCGCTGGGCACGGACAATCACACCCGCAACTCCCCCGCGCTGGTCAATAGCTCGTACTACACTTGGACCAATTGGGGCGGCCGCTTTTCGGCTCAGTGGGAGCTTCCGGTTGGCGTTGTCGAGAACGGCTTGACCATGAACGGCAATCGCTTGGCCCTAGCTCACCGCATTTTCAAAGAGTACAAGGCCGAATACGAAGCGGCGTTCGCGACCACGCTCACGCCTGAAATCGGCACCGACGCGGGACGGTTTCCGCCTTCCGGGAAGCCGAAGCCAGCTCCAACGGTGGCGAATCCGACTCCAGCTGACGGCCCTTGGGAAACGATGACCGCGGGTGACAAGGCCATCATCAACCGCATCCTCGCCAACTACTCAAAGGCTTTGCAAGCGTACACGCGCAAGCTCGTGAGCAAGGAAGCGCCGTTCGACGCCTTCATGGCGGGCGACGACGGCGCGATTGGCGAGGCGGCGAAGAACGGCGCGGACCTGTTCGCAGGCAAAGCTGGCTGCATCAAATGTCACGGCGGCACCACGTTCTCTGACCAAGGCTTTCACGTTCTCGGCGTACCAGGCGCCGCAGACGACGGGCGGTTCAAAGACGTGCCCGGCCTACTCACCAGCATCTTCAATCGCGACGGCGAGTTCAGCGATGACAAGAACACCGGCAAGCTAGCAGGGCTGACCAATCCGCCGGCAGAATCGCTGAAGGGCGCGTTCCGCACACCCAGCTTGCGTGGCGTCGCACTCACGGCGCCGTACATGCACGCAGGGCAGAAGGCCACCCTCTCGGACGTCATCGATTTCTACGCTGTCGCCGGCACGGTCGCGACCGGCTCGGGCGAGCTCTCACCGTTCGCCATCACCCCTCAGGAAAAAGCGGACCTGGTAGCATTCCTGGGAACCCTGTCCGGTAAGCCGGTGGCTGACGCTTTGCTCGTCGATACCGCCAAACCCTAAGCCTACTCGGTCGGCCCGGTGGCCGCTAATCGGCGGTTCCGGGCCAGCTTGCGAGAACCTTACGGACGAGGTGAACGCTGTTGTACCTTGAGGCCTCACCGAAGCGCCAAGGCACATGCCGCAAGACGCCAAAGCAGGCTCCGTCCTGTTGGTCGAACCCGACTCCGCGGTTGCGACCGACCTGATTCAGATACTAGCGAAGCACGGCCTCACCGTTTCGCGCGCCGTAACGGGCGCCCAGGCTATCGAGTTGCTGGAGAGGGAGCCGGCGCGGGTCGTGTTGAGCGAGCTGGTGTTGCCGGACACCATGGGCACCGACCTACTGAAGGCGCTGGAGCGCCTATGGCCCGGCCTACCGGTCGTGATGATGAGCGCCAACGCTTCTGTTTCCGATGCCATGGCCGCGCTGCGGGCGGGCGCGTCGGACTTCATGCAAAAGCCGATTGACGCCGAAGAGCTGGTCTTCGTCTTGAACAAGGCGTTGACGGTAGTCGAGCGGCGCGCCGAGCAGCCGCCGCCCCCGTCGTCCCACGAACGCGCGGGCATCATCGGTGACTCGCCGACGATGCGCCAGGTGTATGCGACGCTCGAGCGCGCAGCCCAAGGCACCGCGACCGTGCTGGTGCGTGGCGAAAGCGGAACCGGCAAAGAGCTGGCCGCGCGCGCCATTCACGACGCTTCACCGCGCGCTAGCGGCCCGTTCGTGAAGATCGACTGCACGTCTTTGCCCGAGCATCTGTTGGAGAGCGAGCTGTTCGGCTACGAGAAGGGCGCGTTTACGGGAGCCGTGGCGCGCAAGCCAGGGCGCGCCGAGCTAGCCGACAAAGGTACGCTTTTTCTCGATGAAATTGGCGAGCTGAGCCTGTCACTGCAGGCCAAGCTGCTGCGCCTGCTGCAAGACCGACAAATTGAGCGCCTGGGCGGAACCAAGACCATCTCGGTGGACGTGCGGGTCGTGGCGGCGACGCACCGTGATCTCGAGAGCATGGTCGAGCGCCAGCAGTTCCGGCTCGATTTGTTCTATCGCCTGAACGTGGTGCCGCTGTGGCTGCCGCCGTTGCGCGCGCGGCGCGAAGACATCGACGTGCTGGTCGAGCATTTTTGCAAAATGATGGGGCGCGCCAACGGCAAACCCAACATCGGTATCGATCGCGACGCCGTCAAGGCGCTGCGCGGCCAACGTTGGCCCGGCAATGTGCGCCAACTGCAAAACTTCGTGGAGCGCTTGGTCGTGCTCAGCGATGGGCCGGTGATCAAGGAAGACGACGTGCGCGCGGAGTTGTCGCGGCAGGTGCGCTTCGCGACACAGCCCGGCACGGCGCTGCGCGTGGCGCCGACTGCGCTGGCCTCGTTGATCGCACCGACGCCGACGCCTCCGCCCCCCGCAGGCGAGCCGGCCCCGCCGAGCGATCCCACGTCTGTCGACGTCAAGCCGCCGGTGCTGTCAACGGAAGCGCAGCCCGTGCTGCCGCTGGACATGGAAGTGCGGGCGGCTGAGAAAAAGGCTCTGGAACGCGCGTTGTCGGTCGCCAAGCACAACCGCAGCTTGGCCGCGCGCTTGCTCGGCGTCAGTCGCTCTACGCTGTATGCGAAGCTCGAAGAGCACGGGCTGCTTTAGCGAGCGCCGCGCCGCCCTGTTTCGCACGCGTTGGGCGTTTTGGAGCGGCCTTTTGGACGCTCTTACGGTCCGACCCGGGCAACCCGCGGCAAGCCAGCTTTCGCGCCGCCACAA
>JAYUYU010000778.1:0-21391 GCA_043752365.1 Myxococcales bacterium
ACGTCGGTCACGAACTGAATCACGCGGTAGTTGGGCGCGCTGAAGCGGTTGTCGCTGGGCAGCGGGCCGTCGTGGTCACCCTGAAATTGCGGCACCAGCTGCGCCATAGCCGGGTTTTGCAGGCAGTAGCCGCGGAAGTCGAAGATGGAGTTGGTGCTCTGCTTGGGCACCACGTAGTTGAACGGAAACAGCTGTTCCGTCAGGTAATTCAGCACCGGGAGCACGTTGTCGGGCGTGCGGGTCACGATGCGAAAGCGCAGCTTGTCGTAGAGCGCGGCGGCCGTGGCCTCGGGCTTCGACAGCAGCTTGGTGTAGGTCGAGTCGAGGTTCTTTCGGCCGCCGACGAACTCGGTGATCGGAAAGCCCTCGCTCAGCATCGTACCCACGACGCGATAGACCTTCTCCTCTACCAAGTGGAAGAGGTCGCGGTCGCTGACCGGCAGCCGGAACAAAAGCTCGCGGCCCGCCATGTGGTTGATGATCTGGACCACTTTCAAGATGGTGCAGGCGCAGACCTGACGGTGGCCTTTTCCGGAAGCCAAGAGCAGCAGCTGCTGCACGCTAGCCTCCTCGACCGGCTTGGGGATGGCGAAGGCGAAATGCCGTCGCAAGTAGCTGACGGCCTCGCGCTTCGTGTGCTCGACGTAGGCGCGGTCTTTCGGCTCATCCAGCTTGACGCCGTGGTTCTCGATGAAGCGCCCTGCCTCCGCTTCGTCTACCAGGTTCAGGCGATGCCAATCGATGACCGAGCCGCCGCTCAAGATCAGGCGTAACGCCTCCACATCGTGAAGCGTCAAATCCTCGAGCCGTTTGAGCCGTGGGGGATAGGGCAAGGCCGAGATGCGCTCGCCGGAGCGCGGCGGTTCGCTGTCCGGAGCGGTCAGTGTTGCGTCGTGGTGGCGCCGCCGGCTTGGGGGCGACCGAGCGCGAGCGTGCCGAGGAAGATACCCACCGTTACCCCGAGGACTGCGATTTGGGCCCCAAACTGGCCGCCTGCCAGGAAAGCCACTGGAATCGATGCTGCGAGGTACCACGGGGAAAGCTTCATGCGGGGGAGCTCCAGATTCACGTGAGAGGGAAAAGGGATCGGGCGAGGTGAGCGGGGTGAGTCAATGACTCAAGGTAAGTTGATGTAGGTTAAGGTGCCACAAGGACTGGGAGAGGGGCAAGAGTTAGCCAGGTGCCGCGGTGCGTTCAACCTCAATCGACGCACCACGTTATTTATGTGGGTATTTGCGAGGCCTGGGCTCACCTGCGCTTGCGTCCATGCAAGTGGCAGAAAGCCGGGCGAAACCGCGGGTGTACAAAGCCCCGTTCTGGCTCGAGCTTTGGTAGCGTCAGCGCGGTGTTGGCTCGCTCCTCCCTGCTCGCATGCGCCGCGCTGTTCGGCCTCGTGCTGTCCACGAGCAGCTGCGGCGACGACGGCTTGCTCCCGACGAGCGTCGACCCCGGCTCCGACTTCGTGCAGGAGGACGTGACCTTCGACGACCAGTTTTACTACTGCCGCGTCGAGCCCATGTTGTTCGCCGCGCAGCAGAGCTGCGGCTCTGGCGCCGCCGGGGAAGATCCGACGAACGGCTGCCACTTCAGCGTGACCAAGTTTCGCCTTACCGACTACGCGCCGCTGGTTGGCGACCCCACACTGCCGGACGGCGTGCGCTGTGTCGGCGATGCGCTCGGTCCCCAATCGGTCCTCCCCGTCTCGGCTCAGCAGAACTACATCGCGGCGCAAGCGCGCATGAAGCGCGACCCCAAGCTGGCCGCGCTGCTGCAAAGGCCGCTGGGTCACGCGCAGCATCCTCGCAAGATTTTTGCGGAAAATAGCCCGGAAGCCGCCGTGATTCAGCAATGGGCCACGCAGTTTTCCAACCAATGAAGCGCGCCTTTCTCGTCATCTTGAGCCTGCTGGGCTCGCCCGGATTGGCGTGGGCGGCCGACGACGAAGAGGACGCCTACGCGCGGGTCGTCGTGGCCGAAGCCGAGCTGCGAGCCGGGCCGGGCGTTTCTCACCGCGTCATCTACCGCGCGCCCCGCGGCGAAACGTTTCTGATTTCGACGCGCGAGACCGCCGGCTTTTGGCTTCAGGTCACGTTGCCCGACGGTCGCACCGGCTACGTGCTGGGCGACACCGTCGAGCCCGTTTCGGCCAGCGAAGACTCGGCCGAGGCCGCGCGTAAACCTGGCTTCTTCGCGCCCCCCGCCTTGCAAGACGCGCACGCTGGCTTTGCGATGATGGCGGGCATTTACGACCGCGCCGGCTACGTGGAGCTGCGCCCAGCTTGGGTCATTGCGCCGGCCATCGCCTTCGAGCCGTATGTCGGCTTGGCGCTGCAGAACGATAGCCGGCGCGTGATCTACGGTGGGGCAGGCACGCTGAACCTGCTGCCCGACAAGGCTCTATCGCCGTTCGTGACCATCGGCTGCGGCGGCATGTACGAGCAGCCCAAGGACGAGTTCGTGCGGCCCTCGCGCAAGTGGTTTCATGCGCGCGCCGGCGGGGGTGTGTTGATCAGCCTGCGCTTCCGCGTGTCGCTGCGGCTCGAGGCGGCCAACATGGTGTTGTTCGAGGAAGACGATTATCAAAACGTCCAAAGCTACGCAGCCGGGCTAGGAACCTACTTCTGATGGAGACTCGCAGCATGCTCCAGCTCGCATTCGTGATTTTGCTTCTGGCTGTCGGTGGCTGCGTGACGGTGCGGCCCGAGCAGCGCGCTGTAATGGCGGATCCGACCATGCAGTTCGACAGTGATCCGGGCGACGGCGCTGCGCGTGACCACGTGCTCGAGAACCGCGAAGGCTCGAGCGGCGGGACCTCGGTCAAGGGCGGAGGTTGCGGTTGCAATTGAGGCGCCTCTTCGCGGCTTGCTTGAGCGTGGCCGGCCTAGCGTCGTCGCTGCCTGCTCGCGCGCAGGTGGCGGAACTTTCGCCGCGCGGCACGGTGTTTCTCGAGCCCTCGAAGACTAGCAAGTTGCTGGTCATTAATCCGAGCGCAGGGCTGTCGGTCACCCCAACAGACTGGCTCGAGCTGCACGCTGGCTACGAAGCCGACATCGTGTCGGGCGCTACGGAGTCGTTGAAGGGCGGCCGCTTGAGCCCGGTGGACATCGTCAGCAGCGCCACCGACTTCAAAGACACGCGGCACCTGGTGAGCGGTGGTTTCGGGCTCACGCGCGACAACACCAAGCTTTCCGCGACGTACTCTCACGGCACCGAGTCCGACTACCGTTCCAACGCCTTCTCGGTGCAATCGGGTACCAGCTTTTTGCAAAAGAACACCGAGCTGACGTTGGCCTACGGTCGCGGCTTCGATCGCGTGTGCACGACCTCCTTTGCCGACAGCGACGGCCCTTCGCTGAAGGCGCCGCTCGATACTTCCAAAGGCTGCTTCACCAAGGCCGTTGATCGCGCGACGCGCAACGTCGATCTCGACAACTTTCAAGCTGGTTGGACGCAAACCTGGACGCCCGTGTTCGCGACGCAGGTCGTGCTGTACGGATCCCTACAGCATGGCTTCTTGGAGAATCCGTACCGTAGCGTGGTGATAGCTCCTGCCGGTGACGAGGCGCTCGAAAACCACCCGGAAAATCGCCTGCGCTTGGCCGCCGCGCTGCGCGCCAAGTACTACGTGCGCCCGCTACGTCTGGCCCTGTCGGCGGCTGGCCGCTTCTACCGCGATACCTGGGACATCTTGGGCCAAACCTACGAGCTCGAAGCCGAACGCTACATTTGGCCCGATTTGCGGCTGATGGTGCACGGTCGTTACTACACGCAGACCGAGGCGCTCTTTTGGAGCGACGACTACACCGGCGGTGAGCCCGCCGATGGTCCGCGCGGCCAGTACTGGACCGGTGACCGCGAGCTTTCGCCGCTCTCCAGCTACTTGCTGGGTGGTCGCATCGTCTTCAAAAAAACCGCCGACCAACAGAAAAAATTCGCCGGCATCCTGCGCAGCTTCGAAACCTCGGTGAGCTTCGACCTGATGAAAACGACTCTCAAAGAGTTCACCTGGGGCGGTTCGAAGCCGGACGATACGCTGGCCATGATTGGGTCTTTGGGCGTCAAGGCTGCGTTTTAGGGCTCGGGCTGCTCGCGCGAGACCCTGATTTTACAGGGAGATTGGGAGACCCGGGAGTCGTGCGAGCGTGAATTTTTTTAACGCCGCGCTCGTACGTGGCTTGCGCCCAAATCCGTTCCGTCGACGCGAAGCGAGACGCAAACGACGATACGGCTCGGCGCCCCCAATCTGGGCTCGCACGACTCCCGATGTCCCGATCTCCCTGTGAAAAAGTCTCGATCGCTGGCTAGCCGCGGTCGCCGCGCAGGCCGTGCTTACGCGCCAAGTCATACAAATGCTTGCGATCCATCTTCGCCTCGCGCGCTGCCGCACTAATATTTCCGGCGTGGCGATCGAGGAGCCAGGAGACGTAGCGGCGCTCGAACTCGGCTTCGAAGTCGGTGCGGATTTCGCGGTAGCTCTTGGCGGCCGAGAAATCACTCATCGGTTCGCGCGCCGAACCGGGGCCGGTAGCGCCTGCCGAGACGGGCAAATCGAGCAGCCGCACTTCGCGCTCCCCACCGGCGGTCGCCATGTAGATGGCTCGATCGAGCACGTTGCGCAGCTCACGCACGTTGCCGGGCCAGTCGTGGGCCGAAAGCGCGGCCACGGTCTCGCGGCTGAGCGCGATGCTGGCTGCGGGGTCGCGCTTCTTCGCGACCTCGACGAAGCGTTCGACCAGAGCCGCGATGTCTTCGCGCCGCGTGCGCAGCGGCGGCACCGTGATGGGTACGACCGACAAGCGGAAGTACAAGTCCTCGCGGAACTTGCCGCGCTCCACCTCTTCTTTGAGGTTGCGCTTGGTGGCGGCCACGATGCGGGCCTCGGCGCGCAGCGTCTTGTTACCGCCGACGCGGCGGAATTCGCCGGACTCGAGCACGCGCAAGAGCTTGGGCTGCACGTCGATGGGCAGCTCTCCGACTTCGTCCAGAAATACGGTGCCGCGTCCCGATAGCTCGAACGCGCCTTGGCGCGTGGCCACGGCACCCGTGAACGCGCCGCGCTCGTGGCCAAACAGCTCGCTCTCGATCAAGTTGTAGCTAACCGCGCCGCAGTCGACGACGACGAACGGCTGATCTTTGCGGTGGCTCTGCTGGTGAATGGCGCGCGCCAGTACGTCTTTGCCCGTGCCGGTTTCACCTTCGATTAGCACCGACGCGTCCGTCGGCGCGATGCGCTCGAGCACGCCGAAGATGCTGCGCATGGCCAAGCTGGGCCCGAGCACGTCACCGAAGTGCGGCGATTCGCTGGGCAGAATTTGCGCGCGATTCGGATCCGTTCGCACGACGAGCTCGACGCTGCCGACCGTGAGCGTGGCGCCTGGATCGATCAGCGCTTCGCGAATCGCGGTGCGACCGACGCGCGTGTGATTGGTCGAGCCGAGATCACGCACGAGGATGCCGGCCTTCGTGCGTTCGAGCTCGCAGTGATGGCGCGAGACTGTGTCGTCGGGCAGCACCAGATCGTTGTCCTGGCTTTTGCCCACGCGCATTTTTTGCCCCATTTTGACTCGCTTGCCGCGAGCGCCGCCGGACAGGACGACGACCAATAGCTCTTCGGGGAGTCCATCCCCCAGCGGTTGGGCCCTAGTCGCGATATCCGGGTGCGGAGAAGGCTGAGTCAAAGGGATGGTTCAATCCGGCGATACGATCACTTCGCCACCCACCAGGCTAACCCGCCGTTCAAAAGTTGTCTCGGTCGGAATGGGGTTGAGATCCCCCGCTGGCCGCTCTCGGAAACTAATGACTACGATGTAAGTTCCGTTCGGGGCGGAGAACGTGTGTCGAATGAAGCGCGGCGAGGCTGAGGGAAAGGCTTGGGAAAAGCCTGCCGTCGGTTCGTCGTCACCCAGTCGCGTGACGACACCATCGATGCGCTCGAGCTCACGACTGCCGGCACGGATGGCGACCGTCTGGTCGTGGGGCGCTGTCTTGGCCATGTAGGCCGCCACGACCGCCACGCCGCCGACCAACGAAACGCGCGCCAGTAGCGACTTCCACTTGGGGTTCACTCAGTTAGGCTTGGGGCTAGCGCTTGGTTGTGCCGGGGCCACGCTGCTCGGCTTGGGTGCTGCGCTGTGGCCCGCCCGTGCAGAGGCTGCAGCGGTGCCGCTGCCGCCGGGTGCCGCGCTGGTCGCAGCGTTGGCGTGCGCTGGCAGGCGAGCGACGTTCATCATGCGCACGAGGCTAACCAGGTTGGCGATGGTGACATCGGGCAAGTTGAAGGCGGGCATCGCTCCCTTGCCCAGCTTGATGGACGCGGCAATCTGTTGATCCGTTCGCGAGCTTTGCCAGGCGGGATCGGAAAGGTTCGTGGCCTTGAGCATCGGACCGCGCGGTCCGTCGCCGCGACCGAGCTCACCGTGGCAGGGCGTACAGTTCTGGCCCCACGCGACGATCGTCACGTCTTCGAGGCCTTGGACGGCGGGTGCACCGGCGTCTTTAGGATCGACCTGCACCTGGCCGCTACTTGGGGTGTCGGACTGGCCGTGGTCCGCGGGTCGCCACTCGCGCGCGTCGGAAGGGCGATCGTTACAGGCGAAAGCGGCGGGCAGCAAAAACAGGAAGGTGGCGCGCCGCAGCCCCAAGGCTACGGCGCGCGCACGCGGCGATTGAATCACTCGAAGACTTTACCGCCACCCGTTGGATCTAGGCCCAAATACTTCTTGCCCCCGAGCTCGGCGACGCGAAATTCGGTGCGGCGATTCTTGGCCTTGCCATCTTCCGTCGTGTTGTCGGCGATGGGCTTGCTGGGGCCGAAGCCGACCGCCATGAGGCGCTCTTTGGCGACGCCCTTGGCGACGAGTGCGACTTTGATGGCCAGGGCGCGTTGGCCCGACAGCGTTTCGTTGGCCGGGGCCGAACCGACGTTGTCGGTGTGACCTTCGATACGCAGCTTGGTAACGCGCGGCGTTTCGTCCAGGTATTGCTTGAGTTGGGTGAGTGCGGCGTCGCTCTCGGGCTTGAGGACGGCTGAGCCGCTCTCGAACACGAGCTGCCCGGGGATTTCCAGGCGGTCCTTCTTCAGCACCGGCTTGGCCGCGGGCTGGGCGGCTGGCGCGGGAGTGGGGGCCGGCGTCGACGCCGCTGGCGCCGGCGTCGGGGCCGGGGCCGGCTCAGCTGCAGGCGGGGGCGGCGGGGGCGGTGGGGGCGGCGCTTTTGCCTCCTCACCACCGGATTTGAAAGACGCGGACGCGGTGCAACCCACGACCAGTGGCGTGGTGAGCGCGAAACTCAACAGCACGGCGAAGAAGCGAGAGCTCTGAAGCATGTCTGGTTACCTCGAAGGACGGCCGCCGAAGACGCCGGCGGGCGCGGATCCCATGATCCGTGAGCTAGTCCAAGTTTTGGCCGCAGCGCAAGCGATGCCAGCCACCCGATCGACGTATGAGCCTGCGGAACGTTGCAACGGCCCGTCGGCCGGTACTGAGGCCACGAAGTAACACGGAGGCGGGGACGGGGCGGTGTGTGTGCTCCGGCGGAGCTCGCAGCGGCTTTTCAGCGGGATTGGCTGCGCGGCGCTACCGGTCACCGACATAAAGTCCTGCCTGCCTCCCCGTCTCCCTGTTGTTTACCCCGCTCGTGGTAAGCCGGCCAAAGCATGGCCGCGGAGTTCGTTCATCTGCACGTCCACTCGCAGTACTCGTTTCTGACGAGCGCGGTGAAGCTGGCCGACCTTCCCGGCAAGACCAAGGCGCTCGGCATGCAGGGCGTGGGGCTGACGGACGTCGGCAACATGTATGGCGCGATTCGTCACTACAAGGGCTGCAAAGAAAAAGGCATCACGCCGATTCTGGGCTGCGAGATGTTCGTGCCGCGCACCAACCGCACCGGCGCGCTCGACCACCTGGTGCTCTTGGCCGAGAACCACGAGGGCTACAAGAACCTCGTGCGCATCGTGTCCGAGGGACATTTGCGCTCGGCGCACGACTACGCGCCGGCGGTGTCGCTGGACTTCATCACTGAGCGCAACAAGGGGCTGATTGCGCTGAGCGGCTGCATGGCTGGCGTAGTGGCGCAGCGCATTTTGGAGAACGGCGTCGATCGCGCCGAGCCGACGTTGGCCGAGTTCCGCGATCGCTTCGAGCCTGGTCACTTCTTCGTAGAACTCCAGGACCACGGCTTTCCAGAGCAACCGGTGCTGACGGACGTGTTGCTGAAAGCTGCTGGCAGGCTCGATTTGCCGGTGGTGGCGTCGAACGACGTCCACTTCATGACGAAGGACGACGGCATCGCGCAGCTCTACCTGGAGTGCGTCGGTAAGGGCCGCACGTTTGCCGAGGAGCAGCCGCTTCACCACAACTCGTTCGAGATGTACCTGAAGACGCCGGACGAAATGGCGGCGCTTTTCGGCGGCATTCCGGGCGCGCTCGAGAACACACTGCGCGTCAACGAGATGTGCTCGGCGTTGAAGCTCGAACTCGGCAAGCCAATGCTGCCGCAGTTTCCGGTGCCAAACGGCTACGACACCGACGGCTACTTTCGACACGTCTCGCGCGAGGGGCTGGAAAGGCGGCTGGCCGAGTTCCGCACGCTGGGCAAAAAGGTCAACGAGGCCGAGTACCACGAGCGCCTCGAGATCGAGCTGAACGTGATCATCGGCATGAAGTACCCCGGGTACTTCTTGATCGTGTGGGACTTCATCCGTGAGGCCAAGGCGCGCGGCATTCCCGTGGGTCCGGGTCGTGGCTCTGGCGCAGGCTCGATCGTCGCATATTCACTCGATATTACGGAAATTGACCCGATTCCGTACGCCTTGCTGTTCGAGCGCTTCCTGAACCCAGAGCGCGTGAGCATGCCCGACTTCGACATCGATTTTTGTATGTCGCGGCGCGACGAAGTGATTCGGTACGTCGCCGAGAAATACGGCGTCGACAGCGTCGGGCAAATCGCGACCTTTCAAAACCTGAAGGCGCGCAGCGTGATTAAGGACGTGGCGCGCGCCATGGGCTTTGCCGCAACGGAAGCGCAACGCATTGCCAGCATGGTGCCCGACAAGGGCCAGGGCAAGACCTACACCATCGACGAAGCGTTGGTGGTCGAGCCGAAGCTGAAGGCGTTGGCCGACAGCGACCCGCGCGTGCAAGAGCTGCTTCTGCACAGCAAAAAACTCGAAGGCTTGACGCGGCACGCCGGCATGCACGCCGCGGGCGTCGTGATCAGCGACGGACCGCTGACAGAGCACGTGCCGTGCTTCCAAAGCGCCGACACCATCGTCACTCAGTACGACAAAGACGACGTTGAAGCGGCGGGTCTCGTCAAGTTCGACTTCTTGGGGCTGAAGACCTTAACGGTCATCGACATCGCCCAAAAGCTGGTGAACGCACGGCCCGATCGCAAAAACAACCCGCTGAATTTGGGCAAGATGCCCCTCGATGACAAGCCGACGTATCAGCTTGTTTCGAGCGGGGAGACCACCGGCGTGTTTCAGCTCGAGTCCTCCGGCATGCAGCAGCTGCTCAAACGCCTGCAGCCCGACGTGTTCGAAGACATCGTCGCCGTTGTCGCGCTGTACCGCCCCGGTCCGCTCGGCACCGGCATGATCGACGACTTCATCCTCAGCAAGCACGGCAAGAAAGCCATCCGCAAGCTGCACCCGCTGGTCGACGGCGTGCTGGCGCCGACCTACGGCGTGCCCGTCTATCAGGAGCAGGTGATGCAAATTGCGCAGCACCTGGCCGGCTACACGCTGGGCGGCGCCGACATGTTGCGCCGCGCGATGGGCAAGAAAAAAGCCGAGGAGATGCAGAAGCAGGAGGCGACCTTCATCGAAGGTGCGCTAGCCAAAGGCGTCTCGGCCGAGCAATCTTCGGCCATTTTCAAGGAAATCGAGGGCTTCGCTTCCTACGGCTTCAACAAGAGCCACTCGGCGGCGTACGCGCTGGTCACGTACCACACCGCCTATTTGAAGGCGCATTACCCGACCGAGTTCTTTGCGGCGTTGATGACGGCCGACAAAGAAAAGATCGAGAAGGTCGTGCGCACAATCGCCGAAGCTCGCGCCTGGGGCGTGGCGGTGCTGCCACCCGATATCAACCTGAGCTCCGTCGATTTCACGGTCGTTTATCAGCACCCGGACGGTCGCGGCCCGCAGCCGCGCGGTGGGCCCGGCAAGCTGCGCGATCGCTTCGGTCCGCAAATTCGCTTCGGCTTGGGCGCCGTGCGCGGCGTTGGTGAATCGGCGCTCGAGACGATGTTCGAGGCTCGCACTGGCAGCGGTGCATTCGTCGACTTGTTCGATTTGGCGACGCGCGTTGACTCCAAGCGGCTGAACAAGGGCGTTCTCGAGTCGCTGGTGCAGTGCGGGGCCTTCGATACCGTGCTCGAGCCGAAGGGCATTACGCGCGCCCGGGCCTACGCCGCCGTCGACCGCGCGCTCGAGCGTTCGCGCTCCGCCAGCCGCGACCGCGAGCGGGGCCAAACGAACCTGTTTGGCATGTTCGGTGGCGCCGGCAACGCGGGCGGCGCGGCGGCTGCGGCTGGCGACGAGTACCCGGTGGCGGTCGAGTGGGACAGGATGGAGCTGTTGCGCCGAGAGCGCGCGGCGCTTGGGTGCTACGTCTCCGGCCACCCGCTGTTTCGCTACCAGAGCAAACTGCCGCGTATCGGAGCGCTCGGTACCTTGGAGCTTGCGGGACAGAAGCCGTGGTCCGCGGCCAGCGTGGCTGGCATGGTCGAGAACTACCAGGAACGCATTTTCAAAGGCGGCAGCGGCGGGCGTGCAGCGTTCTTCCAAATCGAGGACCAGTACGGGCGCGTGGAGGCCAAGGTGCGCGGTGACCGCATCGACACCTACGCGCCGCTCCTGACCTGTGGCGAGCCGGTGATCGTGAGTGGAAAGGTGAGCTTTCCGATGAGCGAAGACCCGGAGGAAGAGCGTGAGCCAACGCTGCTGGTCGACGGAGTGGAGCTGTTGTCGGACGCCGCGCTGCGCGCTACGCGCGCGATCTCGATTCGCCTGGACGCCGAGCGCACCCGGCGCGTCGACCTTGAAAAGCTGAAAGAGCTGCTTCTGGCATCGCCCGGCTCTTGCCCGGTCGAGCTGGTGCTGGCCATGAAAGACGGCGCCGAAGCCGTGCTTGATTTGCCCGGCACCCGCGTCACCCCCGACGGTGTGCTGCTGGGCGGGCTAGAGCGCACCTTCGGCGGCCCCGTCGCCGAACTGCGCTGAGCGCGGGGGCGAGCGCGAGAAATCCCCGTCTCCCTGTTATCTCAAACGCGCAGTTCGATAAGTTTGCGTGGGGGGAGAGCGTGTTAAGGTTATGGCTGTCATGCGCGACGGAAAAGCCGAGCTGGTGCGCATCGACAGCCGAGGTGAGGCGCACCCGATTGGGGCCGTTGCCAGCCAGCGCTTGCGAGCGCGGGCGGGCGCCTACCGCATGCTGCCCGCGCCTGCCCACGTCGTGTTCATGCGTTACACGGGTGAAGACGGCCGGCGTGACGCCGAGGACGGCGCGATCGTGCGCCTGGCCGGCGAGGTCACGGCGCCGGGCGCGCTGTGCGACGTGTTGGCGCTCTTGGGGCAGACCGGCTGGCGCGGCGAGCTTTGCGTACTCGACGGGGACGACGTGCGCTCCGTGTTTTTCGACCAAGGCAACGTAGTCGGCGCGGTCACTAACGTCGAAGCCGAGCGGCTGGGGTCCGTGCTGTATCGCTACGGCGTCATCGACGCCGAGGCGCGCGATCGGGTCATGGAGCTGGTCAAGGCAGGCAAGCGCTTCGGCGAGGCCGCCATCGAGCTGGGCGTGCTGAAGCAAGACCAAATTTACGCCTCCATCTCGAAGCAAGTGGACGAGATCGTGTTTGCGACGTTGACGGTGGCCGACGGCACTTTCTTCTTCCTGGACGGTTTCGACGAAGCGCGGCTCGTTTCGCGCCACACCGTGAGCGCCAACGCGCTGCTGATGGACGCCGTGACGCGCATGGACGAAATGCGCTACTTCAGGCAAAAAGTCCCTTCAGCGGAGCATGTGCCCGTCAAGAACGAAGGCCGCGGAGCCCCAGACCTCGAGTTCAAGCTGACCTTCGACGCGGCCGACGGCAAAAACAGCGTCGGCGAAATCGGTCGCATCTCGGGCAAAGGCGAGTTCGAGATCACCAAGCAGGTCTACGGCCTCGTGCAATCCGGCCACGTCTCGATTCATCCGCCGCGCGCGGCCGGCGGTCCCACGTCGCTCGTGGCCGCCGCCAACGGCGCTTTGACCGCCATTTACCGGGCGGCGGCCGCCTCCGGGCGCGCCGAAGAGGTTCGCTCGGGCCTGTCCTCGTTCGCGGTCGGAGCTGGCGTGTACGACATTTTGTTTCGCAACGCGGGTCCGGACGAGCAGGGCGCGTTGGACACCGAAGCGGTGATACACAACTCGGCCATCGTCGCGGGCGGCTCGGATCCGGACAACATGTTGAAGGGCATGCTGCACGAGTACGTGTCGTTCGCGCTGTTCAGCGCCGGCGCGGCGTTGGGCTCGGCCGCCGAAGCCGAGCTGTCACGCCAGGTGGGTCCCGCGCTAGCTAGCCTGAAACCGCAGGGTTAGGCCTCCGCGACAGGCGCCGAGGCCGTCGGTCGTCGTTCAACTAAGGCCGGCGACGCCAGTCGAGACCAAGCCTTCGGCGGCGCCCAATTGAGTGACGGGAGCGCCCGTGATGTTGGCGATAGCGTGGCTCCGTGGGGGCAACGCACCTTCACCCCCTGGCTCGGTTTGGGGGTCGGGGCGTTGGCGCTGCACACCCGAGGCGAAGCGAGCGCTGGTTTTCGCGGCACCAGCGATCTGAACGTGGCGGCCTTTCCGCACGCCAGGCTAGGGGCCAGCTGGGCGCTTTCGGCTCGCCTGCGGCTCAGGGCGCAAGTTTTGGCCGGGTTCGCGACACCCCGGCCCGTGTTGCTGTTCGCCGAACAACGCGAGGCGGCTTGGGTCAATCCGCTGCTTTCGGGCGCCTTTGGTGTCGAAGTAGCGTTGGACTGATCCGTCGCGACCGCCCCGCGATACCGATGAACTGACGAGAGCTTCTTTGGCATCCCCCCGACCTCGACCCACCGAAGCTAGCGACGAGCCCGTGCGCTCGAGCGCGGCTGGGCAAAGTGACGCGCTGTTGGTCGCGGCGCTGCAAGCCGGGCGAGCAGACGCGCGCCGCTTGCTATTCGAGCGCTACGGTAACTACGTGGAGCGATTGGTCGTGCGCGTGCTGGGGCTCGACGCCGAAGTTCCGGATTTGATCAACGAGGTGTTCGCGCGCGCGCTGGAGCGCATCGCCCACGTGGCGGACCCGGCCGCGCTCAAAGGTTGGCTTGGCAGCGTGGCCTTGTTCACGGCGCGGGCTTTCCTGCGCGACCGCCGCTCGCGGCGCCGCTTCCTCGGCTTTTTCTGGCCGACGCCGCGCGCCTCGCCGGCTCTGCTGCGCGCGCCGAACAGGCTTACATCGCTGCTCGAAACAAGCTGCCCGGCGGCGGCCGCGCTAGCTACGGCCTCGGCCTCGTCGCCTTCGACCAACGCGGAGACTTTGCGGGCGCCGCGCGTTGGTTCGACAACTACCTGCGCGAACAACCGAACGGCCCTTTGCGCGCCGAAGCTAGCGGGCGCCTGCTGGAAGCCTTGCAGCGCTCTGGCCAGAAAGAGCGAGCGCGCAGCGTCGCTGAGCAGTACCTGGCGCGCTACCCGCGCGGTGCGCAGGCGGCGCTGGCCCAGCAGTTGTTGCGCTGAGATCGCGAGCAACTTCGGCTACCGAGCCCGGCGCGACGCTCCCGACTCTCGGCGTCTCGTCGCGCCCGCGATCGTCGCTTCAAAATGGCGCTGGTCGTCAATGAGCGTCCAGCGAGCATTCGCGCACGTAGCTTAGCAGCTCGCCGAGTCCCAGCCTCGGACGGTCGAAGCCACGCCGACGTAGAAACCACCCTAAAGGTTGACACGGGTGACAAAGGGCTTTCTCCTTAAGGGTCGTTTCGAGGAAGCCGCCCATGACGTTAGCCAGTGATACCCCTTGGTTCTGCCGCTTCTGCAGCGGCCCGCTGCCCGCGCGCAGCACCGTCACCATGGTGGACGGCAAGGGGTCGGCGCTGAGCTTCTGCAGCCAAGTCTGCTGCAACGACTTCAAGGCCAAGGCAACCCGACCCGACGCTCCAAGCTCACGGCGTAAACGAGCGGCGCAGGAGTAGCAGCAAGCCCAGGGGTCGATGTCACAGACAACCCCGGCCGCTGGCGGCGTCAAAGTGGCGGCCGCGGATCGAGGTACCTGCCGGAGTACCCGGAGCGCGAACCGCGAAGCGGTCGGCTTCGCGGTTCGGCTTGTTTTCCGGTGGGTCGACTCGGAATCGAACCGAGGACCAGCGGATTAAAAATCCGCTGCTCTAACCAACTGAGCTATCGACCCGTGCAGCTAAGGCCTGCGCGTGAGGCGCGCTTCTTAGCGCAGAGGGGGTGGGGGGCGCCACCCTTGTGTGCAGTGGATGACGATTGCGGCCGAAGGGCCGCTTTGGGCCGCTGGGTTAGCGAAAAGAAAGCGCGATCCATGCTTCATCGCCGGAGAGCCAGAAGCCGATGCCGACGTCGGTCACGTTGAGCCGGAGGAAGGCTTGGGTGAAGCGATCGTTCGGCTCCCGCGAAGGGTCGAGGGCGCGTTCGACGGCGGTCGTCCAGTCGAGACCGTAGCGCGCAATGGTGAGCTCGGCTTCGGCATTCCAGTCGCAGGCGCAGTTGGGCCAGATGGGATCGCACTCTTTGACGAACTTGCCGAGCGGCTCGTCGGTGCGAGCGAACGCCAGCGCGCTGCCCTGCGCGAGCTCGTCGAGACAGCTGGAGGGTAAGAGCAGCGCTCGGTCGCGAGCGGCGCGCTCGGCGTTGATGCGCGTGAGCAAATATTGGCGAATGTCGTTCAGCTCGGGCACGGCGGCGCTGGGCGCTGGGCAGCCGCTTTGCGGCACGCATTGCCACAGCTGGCTGTTGTCGAGCTCGACGCACAGGTAGCCGTCGGGGCAGCCGTGCTGGTCGTCGCAGTCGCGGCCGCAGAAGCGTTCGCCTTCGTGAACGATGCAGGCGTCGTTGTCGTCACCGCAGGCGTCGCTGCTGGCGCACTCTCCGCATAGGCCGATGGGGCCTGGGTCTTGGCTGCCGCCGTACCTGGCGCCGCCGTCGCCGCTTGGGTTGGCGGCGGCGCCAGCGAGCCCAGCATTATCGGCCCGGGTGTCGTCCGCCGTGGGCAGCCGGATTACCGGATCACCCGAACGCTCGCCGCACGCGAGGGCCAGCGACAGGACGCCGAGCAGCGCGCCGCCGGAGATACGGGCGAGCGACATGCCGGAAACATAACACCCGTGGAACCGCCGGAAGCCGGGGAAATGCGCGAAATGGCGTAACGTGAGCCGATTCGGCGGGCGAAGGACACTTTACTCCCAGCGGACCGTCAGCATGCCCAAGAAGGACTCCCAAGCAGTCGCTGAGCTTTTGCCTCTGCGCAAAAGCCAGTCGGAGCTGCCCCTGCCGGAGTCGGACGAGCTGCTGGTGCTCTCGCTCCGCGCCCGCCACCCAGACGCGGGCACCCTGCTGTTCGATCGTTACGCCCCGCATGTGCGGCGCGTGCTGGTGCGCGTCATGGGTCCCGATACCGAAATTCTCGATTTGGTGCACGACGTCTTCGTGACTGCGCTCGAGTCGGTCAACCGCCTGATCGATCCGAAGGCGCTGCGCGCGTGGCTGACGCAGATCGCAGTGTTCACGGCGCGCGCACGCATCCGTCGGCGTGTGCGCGGGCGCATTCTGCGCTTCCTGCCCTTTTCCGAGCTGCCCGAGCCCGAGCTGCCGCCGGCTGATTTCGAAGGCAGCGAAGCCATGCAAGCCGTGTATCGCGTGCTCGACGCGCTCGATACCGATCAACGCATCGCCTTTGCCCTGCGCCTCGTGGCCGGTATGGAGCTGACGGAGGTCGCGGCGTCGTGCGGCGTTTCGCTAGCCACCATCAAGCGCCGCCTGTCGCGCGCCCAAACCAACTTTTCAAGCTTGGCCGGGCGTGAGCCGGCCTTGGCTGAGTGGTTAAAGGTCAGCGCCGTCGCCGACGGAGGCGCCGCGTGACTGCTCTGGCAGAGCGACTGCAGCGCCTCGGTCGTGAGGTCGCGACCGAGCAAGACCGCGCGCTAGCGCAAGATCTTTCGCTCGGCAGTGTGCGGGCCCGCGTAATTGCGCAGCCGTTGCGGCGGCCGCTGCGCGTCAAGCTCTGGGCTTCGGTAGCAGTCGTGGCCGCGGTGGCTGCAGGCTTCGTCGTTTACGGCTTGACGCGCGTGCGCACGCCGCTCGGAGCCAGCGTCGGCGATCATCCGCTGGCCGTGGGCGAGTGGGTCAGCGCGACCGAGCCGGGTACGCCGCCCATCCGCTTTTCGGACGGGTCGGAGGTCGCGTTGTCGCCCGGTTCGCGCGCTCGCTTGGCCACGCTCGACGCGGTAGGCGCACACTTGGTGTTGGAGTCGGGCGCAGCCGACGTGCGGGTAACACCCAATCACGGCGCGCGTTACCGGGTGAGCCTGGGTCCGTTCGCGGTCGATGTCACGGGGACGCGCTTCGACGTCGGCTTCCGTCCCAGCGACGAGCTGTTCACGCTAAGGCTGCACGAAGGCAAAGTAGTCGTTTCCGGCTGCGTCTTGGGTGAGGGCCGCACGCTGCTGGCGGGTGAATCGCTGAGCGCCTCGTGCCGTGCCGGTCATTTCGAGATTAGCGCGGTGGGGGCCGAGCCCGCGCCGAGCGCCCTGCCTGAAGGCTCGCCCGCTGCGGCGCCTACCAAAACCAAGGCCGAGCTGGAGCCGGAGCCGGACCACGCCGCACCGCCTTCGCGCGATACCGCGACAGCAATTTCCAGCTGGCAAAGCTTGTCCGGGCAGGGCCGCTTTGCGGATGCCTACGCGGTTATCGCGCTCGACGGCTTCGAGGCCGCCGTCGCCCGCGCGTCGGTGAAAGAGCTGGCTTTGCTCGGCGATACCGCGCGGTTTGCGGGCAAGCCGGCTGATGCGCTCAAGGCCTACCAGGCGCTGCGTTCGCGCGGGGCTGGCACCCCGTCGGCCAAGCAGGCGGCGTTCTCGATTGGGCGTGTGCATTTCGACCAGCGGGCAGCGTATGCTGAGGCCGCCCGATGGTTCCGGACCTACCTAGCCGAGCAGCCAGGGGGGCCTCTCGCGCGTGAAGCCGAAGGTCGGCTCATGGAGTCACTGTCGCGCGCTGGCGATCGAGTGGGCGCGCGCAAAGTGGCCGAGGGTTACCTGGCCAAGTACCCGCGCGGTCCGCACGAGCGCGTCGCTCGTCAGCTGCTTTCGCATTAAACGGCTGGCAGTGGCGCGCGCCGCCTGCTCGCTGGCGTTGCTGTGCGGCGTGCAAGCGGCCGCGCAGGAGCCGGGGCCGCTCGTGGTTGTAGTGACCAGCACCCCGGCGGCGCCGTTCGTGCGGCGCCTGGCGGCCGAGCTTTCGTTGTTCGGCTACCGCGTACAGGTTGCAGCGCGCGCGCCAGGCGAAAGCGACTTGGCTGACTTGTTGAAGCGCTCGGGCGGCGCGGCGCTTATCTCCGTCGATCAAGGACGGCAGACGGCCGAGGTCGTGGTGGGCGACGCGGCGGGCGCGGGACCTCCGCGTCACGAGCGCGAGCGCCTCGATCCACGCCGCCGCGCCGACACGAACGCGGCAGTGTTGGCCGAGCGCTTTCGAGCTCGCCTGACCGAGCTGGGCATCCCGCCCGGACCTGTTTCGGCACTGCCCCCGCCCGAGGAACAGGTCGCGCTCGACCTGCCAGCGCCGCCGCGGGAAACCGAGCGTCGGTTGTGGCTGGCCGCGGCGTTTGGTGCCACCAGCGGTGGGCTGGGGGTCATGCCCGACGTGCAGCTCGAGCTGCGAGCGTTTCCGGTGCGTTGGATTTCGACCGGCGCGTTCGTGAAATGGTCACCCGTAGCCGCGCAGGTGCACGCCGCCGAGGGCGAAGCCAACGTGCGGCTGCTGGCCGGCGGCGTGCTGATTGACGCATACCCCGTGCGTCGGGAACTGATCGTCAACGTGGGTTTGGGCGCGATGTTGGTGAGCGCCAACATGACGGGGCGTGCGTCCGCGCCGTGGGGTGGTCGGGAGGATTCGGTGCTGGTTCCAGCCGCGATGTTTCAAACCGGCGTCGCGTTGCGTCTTTCGCCGCGTGTGTCGGCAGAGCTTCGGGCATTCGCCGGGGCATGTTCGCCCCGGGTGGGCGTGCGCTTTGCGGGCCACACGGTCGCCGATTACGGGCAGCCATTCGTGGGCGCGTCGTTGGGCATGGGCATTGGCGTCTTTTGACGCGGGCTCGGAGGGCGGTCAGGTGAGCGCTAACCTGCCGCCGCGCACACGCTCCGGCCCCGGACGAAATTTCCTCGGCTTCGTGTGCGTTGCCGCGCGCCGCAGTTTGCGCGAATTTGTCGCAAATTGCGCGGTTTGGTCCTTGCGCTCGGCCCCTTTAACGGAAAAGCTTAGTCATCGACTTGGTGGCTCCGTCGGGAGCCCTTTTTTGGAGGCTTCTGTTCGATGAAATCCGCGAAAACGTGGTGCCTTGCAGGTCTGATCTTGGTGGCTGGTCTCTCATCGGCAAGCTGCGGCAAAGATGAGGGCACCGAGGGGAGCGGCGGAAAGGGTTCCGTTCTCACCGGTGGCACCGGTGGCTCCGGCACCGTTGGCCGCAGCGGTTCGACCGGCAACGGCGACGGCGGCGCAGCCGACGGAGCTCAGTCGGCTACCAAACTCGGCCGAGCCTGCGTCAGCGACAAAGACTGCACAGACCCTACAGCCCCCGGTCTCAGCTGCATCACCTCCAACGATTCCGTGCTTGCCAACGGCGCTCCGCCGAAGGGCCTTTGCACCAAAGCCTGCACCCTGCCTGAAGCGGGCGATCGCGATCCGTGCGCCGCGCTGGGCCCTGACGGCATGTGCTACCCGTTCGATTCGGAGTCGACGGAAGGGTATTGCATCGAAGGCTGCAGCTTCGGTGAGCCCGACATCGGTGAAGCCAAGTGCCACAGCCGGCCCGAATTCGCGTGCGTCCCCGCGCTGCTTGGCGGGACCGGCGCCGCTTGCGCCGACGTCAACGATTGCCCGGCGGGCGACCTCTGCATCGACGGCGAGTGCGCTGTGGTGTTCCCCGGCTGCTTGCCGTCCTGTCGTGGCGACCTCGACTGCGACGCAGGTATGTACTGCGATCAAGGCTTCCTCGACGGCACCTGCGTGAAGGCGAAGCAAACTGGCAAGGCGTTGGGTGAGCCTTGCACCGTGCCGCCTCTAAACGCGCCCGACGATGCCGATGAATGCATCGGCTTCTGTCAGGCTGATGCCGCCACCGGCAACAAGGGTCACTGCTCCGCTACCTGCGGCCTGGCTCGCCAGTGCTCGTGGAACGCGACGACCGAAAAGTTCGACGGCGTGTGCTTCTACGGCACCGCGCTCACATCCGACACGGGTGACGTCGGTGACTTTGGCTTCTGCACCCCAAGCTGCAACTGCACGGAGCAATGCAACGACCCGACGCTAGCCTGCTCACTGCTGACGCAAGGCGCGCTGTCGAGCGACTTCCGCGGCGCCGGCCTGTGTTTTGGGGCTGACCCGATGACCAAGGAGTACAATCAGTGCACGGGCTCGGGTGGCGCAGGTGGTGAGTCGGCTGGCGGCGCCGGTGGCGCTGGCGGCGACGCCGCGGTCCCTGCCGGTGGCGTCGGCGGCGCCAACTGACCGAAGCGCACGGCCAGCGTGAACGCCTGCTGGTTCACGCCCGCTGATCCCAGGCGCGCGCCGAGCACGGCTTGGCGCGCGCACTCGCCGACCTCGGCGTTAGCAAACTGAGTTTCGACCGGCGTGGCCTGCTTGACCGCGCCGTCGCTTGCGAGCTCGAGCCGCCACGCCAGGCGTCCCCAGAGCTTGGCGTCACTGACGAGGCCCTTTTCGTAACAAGCCGTCAGAGCCGGCGTGAGGCCAGCGAGCGCTGCAGCGGCCTCGCTTGCCAGGTGCACGACAGGCGAGCCTTCCGGCGCCCGGGGCGGAACCGGTGCGTGCCCCGGCCACTGCTTCACGCTGATCTCGATGTCGAGCTTGCGCGTGAAACCGGGCGCAAAATCGAGCGCTCGCAGGCGCTCCAGCGCACAGCGAGCGTAGTCGCGCTCCGGCGTTGGCCCCATGCTGCGCGCGCCCAGCACCTTGCCCGTCGCCGCCAGCGTCAGCCGCACACGGGCCGAACGCTCGCTTTTCGCGGCCAAGCGCTGGGCACCCTCGAAGCACGCCCGCAGCGGCCAGTAGCCGTTGCTGCGGGCCAGCCGCAACAGGCGTGCTGTTGAGCCCTTGGGCGCGCGCGACAGCAGCTGCACGTCAACCACGACCCGCGTCGCCGGGTGGTACGCGGGTCGATTGGACGGATGCGCCGGATCTGCCGAGCCGCCGAGCGCCCACTGAAACAGCTCTTCGTCGCGACCCAACGTCTGCATTTCGGTCGCTAGCCGAGCATGACCGAGCGCCGAGTACGGCGGCTCGAGCTGCACCACGACTATCGGCCTCGGAGCATCGACGGCGACCAAAGCGGGCGAAGTTGCTGGAGGCTCGGCGGCTACCGGCGCGGCGGGCTCCGTCGACACGACCACCGGCGTGGTGGCGCGGCCCGGTGCGACCGCGGCGTTCTGCTGCTTGAGCGCGACCGGCGCCACGAACGCCGGCAGCGTGGCGCCGCAAGCGCTAACGACAATCAGGGCGAGCGGCAAGCGCCGGAGCATGCCGGAACCTACACGCCCGAAGCCTCAGAACGCCAGTTTGGCGCCCACCTGTAGCCAGCGCGGCGCGTTGGGCCGCGCGCCGAACGGCCGACGCCCCGCGATGCTGGCTTCGCCCGTGACGTTGCGCAGGTTCCCATAAACCGACAGCGCCTTGAACGGTTTGACGAAGGCGCTCAGGTCCATCCAGGTCTGCGCGTCGTTGACGAAAGCGTCGTCTAGCGAGCCCGAGGAGGCTTCTTCGCGCATGCGATCGATGTGGTAGCCGGCCAACGCGACTCCAGCGAATTCGAGCTCGGCGCCGAGCGTGATGCTGCCTTGATGGCGCGGAATGTACGGCAGCTCGTCGCCTTGTTGCACGCTGCCGTAAATCGGGTCGGCCGAATCGAAGTCGCTCAGGAACTTCGAGCGCGTCATCGTGTAGGCGAGTGTGAACGGCAATTTCACAGGGCCTGCTTGCAGGTCGTACGCGGCGTAGGCTTCCAGCCCGTAAACGTGAGCCTTGCCAGCGCTGAACTGCGCATCGAGCTGCGACTCGACGCAGCTGCTGGACAGCGTGCACACGTCGGTCAGGTTCGAGTAATCATTGAAAAAGCCGATTAGCTCGAAGCG
>JAYUYU010000779.1:0-3789 GCA_043752365.1 Myxococcales bacterium
TGTCTACACGCTCGAAAGCAGTACCCTTCGTGTCTTCAACTCCAAAGCCCTCGAGCGGCGAAAGGTCGACGGGCTTCACGTCAAGGGCCTTGCCGTTGAGCGAGGCGCGGACAGCACCCTGCTTGAGCGCGCCCGACCGCTGCATGTCCAGCCACAAGCTAGCCTCTGGCGGCGAGCTCACGGCCAGCCGCCGCTCCCGGTGTTTGATGACGAGCCGAGGATCGGGCACCACCAAGTCTGCCTCGATCGAAAGCGTCGCCGGTATTGACGGTGGACACGCGGCGGCCTCTGGCGGTGCGGGGCACGGCAGCACCGCGAGCAGCACCACCGCAAGGGCCGCAACCGCCAAGCGCCGCGCTGCGTTCGACTGGTATCGAGGTGGCACGTGGCGAGGCTAACGCCGGCTATCCCGGCGGGTCTGTAGTCAACTCTTGCCCAGCCGCGGCTTGCGAGCTTTCGCGCCGAGAAACGTAGCAGGAGCGTGACGCTGGACTCGCCGGTCGTCAGCGCGCCGGCGGCCAGCCGGGGGACGCAGCACCGCGGTTCCCGGCGAGGACGGCCCGTGCACTATTGCAACAATATGCGGCAGGCGTTCACGTTGAGCTGGCAGTCGGCTCGGCAGTGCAATTGCCCGTCGGTGAAGCCCCTCGCTGCTGCATGAGGCGCGTGCGAAGTCGCTACCATCGCAGAGCTCGCCCTCGTCGACCTGTCCGTTGCCGCACGACGCGGGGACGACGCAGGCACTCGTATCATAGCGACAGTCACGGCCGCAACGTACGGGACCCGAGCCCTTGAAAACGATGCGTCGTTGCCGCAGCCACGCGGATGGGCAGGCTCATCGCCCGGCTCGCCGCGCTGTTGGTGTGTCGTCCCAAACGCCGTTGAGATCCTCGGTCCAGTGAAGCGACGAGGCGGCGCTCACGGGCAGTCCGAGGTCACGTTCACTCCGCGAGTCGCCAGCGTCTGCAGGCTGCCGGCCTGGTCCGTACAATCGATCAGTGTTTCCGACACGTCGAGAAGATCACCCTGGGTGAGACCGGCGTTCATCAAGAGCGGGGAGAGGCTGGTGGTAGGATTGCCCCTCAGGGACAACTCGTGCAGACGGTGGGCACGCCAAATTTCTGGGTTGACCAGCCTGCGCTGGCTGCGTATTTCCTACAACAAGCTGACGAGCATCAGCTTCCTCACCAACCTGTCGAAGCTCGAATACCTCGACATTCAAGGTAATCCCTTCACCTCGCTCGCGCCGGTTGCGGGCAAGCCAGCGCTCAAGGAGCTCTACGTGAGTGGTGGTTCCCCCAGCAACCTTTCGGCCGTCAGCGCCCTCACGGGGCTTGAAACCTTGATGCTCCAGTACTGCGGCTTGGCCGACGTTTCGAGCCTCTCCGGGCTCACCAATTTGAAGAACCTGCAGCTCCAGGGCAATCCCGTCACGAACCTTTCGCCGCTGCTTACGAACGCGGGTCTCGGCAGCGGCGACACCATCGACTTGAGCAATGGGTCCTTCGACTGCGCGGCGCAAGCCAGCACCATCGCAACCCTGGTGGGGCGCGGCGCGACGGTGACCACCGGCTGCCCGTAACGGCGCCCCAGAAGTGGCCCATAGCTGTGGGCCGACGGCGCACGTCGACGGGAGAGCGTCGCGATCCTTACTGAGCAGTGCCGTGGTTATCGAGCGCGGGGCCTACGCGCGTCGTCGACAGGAATCGCTCAGGGGCTCGCGCCTCCGAAAACGGACCGCGTTCAGTCCCGAAAGGCGAAGATGTAGCAATTTATGTAAGTTCCGATGTTGCGCCGGCTCTCGCAGCAACGCGGGAGGGCGTTTAGATGGCCGAGTCTCGGCGCATTCTGAGCGTCTTCGTCGCAACGACGTGGGGCGGAAGCATCTCCGAGAAGAAGCAAACCAACCGCCACCGGGCGCGCCAGGCCGTGACCGGCAGCTTGGCCACGCCGGCGCCCCGTGAGACGCTCAAGCTTCCCCAAGCGCGCCTAAACCCGCGTCAAGATGTTTTACGCGCCGGGGTCAAAAGGCTACGACGCGCGTTGTCTACCGCCCGGGTGCAGGACATCGAATGATCAAAGCACGCTCCGTCAGCTGCGCCAGCGCGGCCTTACGCCTGATCGAGGCCGCGCACGATGGCACGGCCGACTGGCAAGCCTGGTGCGAGAAGTTGCTTGAGGGCGCACTGCCCCTTTTCCCGTCACAAGTCGTGAACGTTGCCGTAGCGACCCGCGGTGCCGCTCGCTATGAGCTCACGGCGGGCGCCAGCAACCTACCCGGAATCGTCGACCACTATCGAGCTCAATGCAGGAGCGTCGACGCTAGCGAGTTTGACCCTTTCATGCGTTTCCCACGCCAGGTCGGCACCATGAACGAGATCCTCGACCGAAATCCCCCCCCCGCTCGCGTGCGCGAATTCAGAAGCATGGTGGGGGCCCCCGACACTCTCGGTCTCATAGCGATCGCCGACAACGTCTCGCTCTTGGTGGGGGTAGCCCAGCACAAAATCTTGCAACTGCGGGCCGCGGAGCAACGACTACTTGGTCGAGTCGCGCTGCATCTGGAGGCAGGGTTGCGGCTGCGCTTGTATCCGGGGACGGAAATAGCGGTGCTACATCCAGACGGCCGGCTGCTGCACGCCAGCGGTGCCCTGCGCGACCACGCCAGGTCGCGGTCGAGGCTTAGCCAGTACGTCACCCGCGTCGAGCGCAGCCGAACGCGAAGGCAGCGCCAAACACCGAGCGCAGTCGAAGCCTGGAGCGCCTTGATCTCCGGCAGCTGGGCGCTGGTCGAGCGAGTCGAGTCCGATGGCAAGCGGCACTACGCGATCATCGAGACTCCACGCGCCAAGCGCCTGCTCGCTCTCACTCCGCTCGAAGCCGAGGTGGTGGAGCTCAGCGCACGCGGATTGACCGGAAAAACAGTCAGCTACGCCCTCGGCGTCTCTGGTTCCGCGGTCTCGCATGCGCTTGCCAGCAGCGCCCAGAAGCTGGGTTTGCGCAGCCGCACCGAGCTGGTGCGCCTCGTCGCACAACTGCTCGGCACCAGTCGTGTGCCGAAAAGCGCTGCGACGCTCACCAGTGCCGAACGCGACGTGCTGGTGCTAGTCCGACTCGGCTGGCCGAACGCTGCCATTGCAAACGCCCGCGGCCGTTCGGAACGCACGGTTGCGAATCAGGTAGCGTCACTCTTGAGCAAGTTCGGCGCCCCCTCACGACGCACGCTGGCGACCCTCAAGGCGTGACTGACTCCTTTGCCTCAACGAAATGGTGAAGCGACGCCCGCCGTGCGGGCGCCGTTTACTTCTTAGAAGAGGGTGACGGCTGGGAGGCTATCGCCCATCTCGCCCCCGTCGTCTCCTCGCCACAAGGTGTCGCCGAGACCAAGCTGGCCGCTGGGGTTGTTTCCCCAGCACTTCACTGCGTTGCTGTCGAGCAGGGCACAGGTGTGGCTTTCGCCGGCGGCAATCGAGAGGGCGGTGCGCCCAACGCCGAGGCCGACGACCGGAAGGCTATCGCCCATCTCGCCCGCGTCGTCTCCTCGCCACAAGGTGTCGCCGAGACCAAGCTGGCCGTAGTAGTTGTATCCCCAGCACTTGACGCTGCCGTTATCGAGCACGGCACAGTTGGAGCGGGCGCCCACGTCAATCGAAAGCGCAGTGCGGCCAGCGCCCAGGCCGACGACTGGAAGGCTATCGCCCATCTCGCCCGTGTTGTCTCCTCGCTGCAAGGTGTCGCCGAGACCAAGCTGGCCGTAGTAGTTGTATCCCCAGCACTTGACGCTGCCGT
>JAYUYU010000780.1:0-3788 GCA_043752365.1 Myxococcales bacterium
CGCACCGACGTGCCCCGCGCCGTAGTTTTGGACGAGGCCGTCGAGCTGGCCAAGCGCTTCGGCGGGGAAGAAAGCAGCAAGTTCGTGAACGGCGTGCTCGACCGCATTGCCGACGACTTGGGCCGACGGGACACCGACAAGAGTTCGGCGGGCTGAAGCGCGGTGGAGCTTCGCTTCACGCTGCCGAGCTTGCGCAAGCTCGACCTGCTCGGAACCGAAGTAATTCTGGCTGCTGTCGCCGAGGACGAGCAGCCCCCGCACGGTCTGGCGGGCCTGCTCGACTGGCGGCTGGCAGGGCGCATCTCGGCCTTGCTGGAGCGCGGGTTCGTTACGGGTAGGGTAGCCGAGGTCGTATTGGTGCCGGGGAAGCCGAAGCTGCCGTTCGACAAAGTGCTGCTGTTCGGCGTCGGACCGCGCGCCGACTTTAGCGAGCCAGTGTACCGGGTCGTGATCGAAAAAATGTTGTCGACGCTCGAGGGGTTGCGCGCCCGCAGCGCCGTGGTCGAGCTGCCGGGCCGCCATTTCGACGGCATCCGCCCCGAGCGTGCCGCCGACATCTTGCTCGAGTGCGCCGGCAGCAAGCCGATGCACGACGTTTGGACGCTGGCCGAGACGCTCGAGTCGCAGCGCGCAGTCACCCAGCACATGATTCAAGAGCGGCGCCGCGTCCGTACCTAGAACGCCGCTCCGTTTGCGGCGACTGCGTTCTAGGCCTTTCTCGTCGCGTTACCGGCGCAACTCTGGGGCCCAGGCCGCCGGCCGAGGACAAGACTTTAGCGCTGCTCGACACCACGGGTGCCGAGGGCGTCGACCACGCTCTTTACCATGGCGCCGCAAGCGTCGTTTAGTTGCTCGTGGGTGCGGGCATCGAGGGCGTTGAAAATGAGCTTGAAGGCGACCGCGCGCTTGGCGTTTTCGCCCGCGCCGGCGAAGACGTCGGCCACGCTGATGCGGTCCAGCCAGGCAGGAGCCGTGGCTTTAAGCAGCGGCACGACCTCACGCACCGAAACGCCCAGCGGCACCGCAAAGTTGAGCATGCGTTCGATGTCGGGCATGACGGGCGGCATGGCGTAGGCGGCGCTACCGCGCGGGTCGGCCAGCAGCGCGTCGCGCGAGATTTCGAAGTAGCAGACCTTGGCAAACTTGATGCCGAAAGCTTGCAACACCTGCGGTGACACCTCGCCCACCACGCCGACGCTGCGGCCGTCGACGCGCAGGCTCAGGCAGCGGTGCGGATGCAGCAGTTGGGTAAGCGCGTAGCCGGCGTCCGGTTCGGCCAACTCCAGCGGCAAATCAAGCGATTTTGTGAGCTGTTCGACGACGCCTTTGAGGAAGAATACGTCGGCTGCGCGCCCGCCGGCCTCCCACGCTTCGGGGCGCTCCTTGCCGGAGCACACGCCGTACAGCACGTCACGTTCGCGGCAGACGCCGTTGGCCGACGTGCCGTCGGGGTGAAAGGTGCGCGTCCACTCGTACAGGCGCACGTCTTGCGCCTTGACGTTCAGGTTGTCGGCGACGGCTTGCAGGGCTTGGGCCAGGCAATTGTTTTTGAGCAGCGAGAAGCTGTTGTCGAGCGAGTTGACGGTTTCGACGTGGTCGAACAACGCAGTACCTGGGCCTTGCCCGAGCCGCTCGGGGATTTGGCGCGAGTAAAAGCCGTCGGTGTACACTTCGTAGAAACCGGCGCCGATCAGCACGTCTTCGGCGACGCCCAGCATGACTTCGGCCTGTGAAGGCCGAGCCCCGAGCCCAACCGGAGGCAAGCCTTCGGGCAGGTCGTTGAAGCCGATCGAGCGCGCGACTTCTTCGAACAAGTCCTCTTCGGACTCGACGTCCCACAACCGATGCGCGGGCACCTTGAACGACAGCGAACTACGTTGTTCGAAGCCATAGGCGGTCAGCCGCTCGACAATCTCGTCTTCGCCGAAGTCTCGGCCCAAAAACGCGCTTAGCTCACTGGCGCGCAGCGGCAACACCCGCTCCGGGTCTCGCCAAGCGCCGACGACGCCCAGCGGGCCCGTGACCTCGGCCACGCCGGCTTCGGCCAGCAGGTGTGCGATGCGGCCAGCGGCCACGGCGGCCAGCGTTGGATCCGAACCGCGCTCGAAGCGCGCCGAGGCGTCCGTGTGCGTCGCCAGCGAACGGCCACCCATGCGCACGGCAACGGGGTCGAACGCGGCCGACTCGAGGATGATCTCCTTGGTGTCGTCTGAAATCTTCGAGTCTTCGCAGCCGATGACGCCCGCGATGGCCAACACCTTGACGTCGTCGGCGATGACGAGCGTACCGACCGGCAGCTCGCGCGGCTCGGGCGTGAACAGTAGCCAGGCTTTCTCGCCGGCACGTGAGAGGCGAATCGTGATGCCGCCTTGAATGCGTGCGCGGTCGAAGGCGTGCGACGGCTGCCCAAGCTCGAGATTGACGAGGTTGGTGACGTCGATGGCCGCGTTGCCGGTCAACAGCCCGGCGGCCAGCAGCAGCTCGTCGGCGGCCTTGCCGAGCGACTTTTTCAGCCCGCCCGTCACGCGCAGCGGCGTGGCCGTGTACAAAAGACACTTTTCGGACTCGATGTTGAGCGGTACGGGCGGCGCGCCGACAGGCAACGCGGGCGCGGCAGGCAAGCAGAGCTGGGTTTTGGTGCGGGCCGCTACTTCACGGGCCACGCCTGCGTAGCAGTGGTGGTCACCGCGGTTGGCTAGCAGCTCCAGCGTGAACAGCGCGTCCGCGCCTTGCACGTCGAGGCGCTTTACCTCGACGCCCAAGTCGTCGAGCAAGCGGCGCAGAGCTTTTGGTTCTAGCGGGGTACCGGCGCAGAAGCGCGTGAGGACGTTGGCGGAAATTTTCATCCCGGCCTCCGACGCAGCGTGCGCATGAATCTCATGTCTTGCTCGTACAGGCTCTTGGCGCGGGACAGGCCCAGCCACTGGCTGGTCATGCGCGTCGTGCCCCAACCGAACGCGATGCCGCGTACACCCGGCTCCGTGTAGCCGAAGTTTTTCATGATTTTCGGGTGAATCATGCCGGCGCCAATGATGGTGACCCAGCCGGCTTGGTGGCACGCGTCGCAGCCGTCACCGCCGCAGTTCAAGCACGCAATGTCGAGACCAATCGAGGGCTCGGTGTAGGGATAGAACTTTGGTTTGAAGCGGAATTTGCGGTTTTCGTAAAGCGAGCTGGCCACGAAGCTGAGCACGCCCTTCAGGTGGGCAAAGGTCAGGCCCTGCTCGACCCAAAAGCCTTCGAGCTGGTGGAACATTGCCAGGTGCGTCGCGTCGACGGCTTCGTTCCGATACACGCGACCGGGCGAAGCGTACTTGAGCGGCAGCGGCAGCCGCTTTTCCAGCGTGCGAGCTTGAATGGTGCTGGTGTGTGAGCGCAGCACCAAATCACCCTGCACCCAGAAGGTGTCTTGCATGTCGCGCGCTGGGTGGTGCGGCGGAATATTCAGCGCGTCGAAATTGTAGAATGGGCTTTCGACCTCCGGACCGCTGGCGACTTGGAAACCCAACTGGCGCAGCACGTCCAAGCAACGCTCTTCCACAGCGCGCACCGGGTGCTTCGCGCCACGCTCGGTCGTCAATCCGGGTAGATCGATGTCGACCCACTCGGCGCCGAGCTTACGATTCAGCTCGTCTGCGGCGGCGGCGGCTTCGCGCGCCGAAAGCTCGGCCTCGATCGTGGCCTGCGCCTCGTTCAGTTGCCGGGCGACTTCTGCGCGCTGTTCGGCCGGGACCTCGCGCAGGTTCTTGAGCGCGTTCTTCAGTTCGCTCTTCTTCCCCAGGTACTTG
>JAYUYU010000781.1:0-21379 GCA_043752365.1 Myxococcales bacterium
GTTGTCGAGCCCGCCGCTGAATTTTGGGGATTTTCCCCTCACGATATCGCGGCCGCCACGCCAGCGATCGAGGCCGGCCGCGTGCTGCCGCGCTTGGCCGCACCGGTACCCTACGCGGAAGGCAAGCTCAGCGCTGGCCGTAGACTCTTCGGCAACGCGCGCTGGCTCGCGGCCTTCGGCGACAACGTGTTCGACATCGACATGCTCACGACGGCGGAGGTCGGCATCGCCGTGCGCCCGAAGCCCAAGCTTGCGAGCGAGCTTGGTGCGCTGGGGCTCCGATTGCTGGCCCACGACCCCTGAGCCTCAAGCACGCGCGCGCTGCAACCGTTCGCGTGCAATGCGGGCGGCCTGCACCATATTGCCTAGCGCCGGCATGACTTCTTCCCAGGTGCGCGTCTTCAAGCCGCAGTCCGGATTTACCCAAACGCGGTCGGCGTCCAGCACCGACAGCGCCCGCCCCAGCAGCTCGAGCATTTCAAGGGTGGGCGGCACGCGCGGCGAATGAATGTCCCAGATGCCCAGGCCGAGCTCGGTCTCGTAGCCCGAGCGCGCAAACGCTTCAGCCACGTCCATCGCGCTACGCGCGGCCTCGAGGGAGATGACGTCGGCGTCCAAGGCCCGAATGGCTTCGACTAGCTCGGCAAACTCGCTGTAACACATGTGCGTGTGGATCTGGGTCTCAGCCCGTGCTCCGGCCGTCGCCAGCAAGAAGCTCTTCACGCTCCAGTCCAGGTAATGCGCGCGCTCGCGTTCACGCAGCGGCAAGGCCTCCCGAAACGCCGGCTCGTCCACTTGGATCACCCCGAGGCCTGCGCGTTCCAAGTCGGTCACTTCGTCGCGCAGCGCGAGCGCCAGCGTACGGCATGTATGCTCTAGCGGTTCGTCGTCACGCACGAAGGACCATTTCAGCATCGTGATCGGACCGGTGAGCATGCCCTTGACCGGGCGAGTGCTGCGGCTCTGGGCGTAGCTGGCCCAGCGCACGGTCATTGGCTGCTTGCGTTCTACGTCACCGAATATAATCGGCGGTTTGACGCAGCGGGAGCCGTAGCTTTGCACCCAACCTTCGTCCGTGACGAACATGCCTTCCAGCAGCTCCCCGAAGTATTCCACCATGTCGTTGCGCTCGGCTTCGCCATGCACCAGCACATCCAAGCCCAGCTGTTCCTGTCGGAGCAGCGTCGCGTCGACGATGGCGCGCAGCTGCTGCTCGTATTCGACCCCAGAAACTTCGCCATTTTTGTGACGTGCGCGCAGCTCGCGCAGCTCGCGCGTTTGCGGAAAAGACCCGATGGTCGTGGTTGGCAACGGGGGCAAGCGAAGAGCGATGCGTTGCCGAACGCGACGCTCGCTGGCCGGTAAGCTGCGTCGAAAGTCGGCTTCGCTCAGGCGCTGCATGCGCTCACGCACCGCCGGGTTCTGCAACCGTGCCGAGGTTCGGCGCTCCGCCACGATGACCCGACTTGCGGCTAGCGCATCCGCCACCGCTGCGCGACCGGCACTGAGCCCGCGCGCCAGCACCGCAAGCTCGCCTAGCTTTTGACGAGCAAAGCTCAGCCAAGGCCCGAGCTCTGGGTCCAACTGACGCTCGCTTTGCACGTCGACTGGCACGTGCAGGAGCGAGCACGTTGAGGCCAGCCACAATCGCTTCGGTCCCAACTCGGCTAGCAATTCCTCGGCCAGCCCGAGCCGGGCATCGAGATCGGCGCGCCAAATGTTACGCCCGTCGATCAAGCCCAACGAAAGCGCTTGATTCGGGCGCAGTCGGCGCGCGGCCAGCCTTGCTTCCTCGGGCGCGACTAGGGCGTCGAGGTGCAGGCTGTTTACCGGCAATTCAAGGGCAATTTCCAGGTTTTCCCGCAGGGGACCGAAGTAGCTAACGAGCTCGAGCGAAAGCTCGCTCTGCCCCAGCATGGTGTACGCCGTGCGCAACGCGTCGGCGGCCCCTGCGGGCAGGTCCATCGACAAGCAAGGTTCGTCCAGCTGCACGCTCTGCACGCCCGCGGACTTCAAATCGGCGAGCAGCGCTGCGTAGGCCGGCAACAGATCTGGCAGGCGCTCGAGCGGCGCCTTGCGCGCCGCGTCCTTCGCCAAGAGCAAGAACGTCACGGGGCCGACCACGACCGGCCGCGGGACGAAGCCCAACGCCCTGGCTTCAAGAACCTGCTCGACCAAGCTACCGCGTCGATACACTGGCGCGACGCCAGCCTCCAGCTCGGGCACCAGGTAGTGGTAGTTGGTGTCGAACCATTTGGTCATCTCGAGCGGCCGCGCTTCCAAGCTTTGCTCGTTGGTCGCCGTGGCCTTGCCGCGCGCCATCGAAAAATACGTCGATAGCTGGCGCTCGGCCGCAGCACCGCCAAAGCGCTGCGGCACGATGCCGAGCTGAAGCGCCAAATCGAGCACGTGGTCGTAGAGCGAGAAATCCCCAACCGAGACCCAGGTCGCGCCTGCTTGGACCTGAGCTTGCCAGTTTTCTCGACGAATCTGCGCAGCCTGTCGCTGCAAGTCACGCTCTGTGCACTGCCCGGCCCAGTAGCGTTCGAGCGCCCATTTCAGCTCACGCCCGCTGCCGATCCGTGGATAACCCAAGATACCGTTAGCAATTTCGAACATACGCCTGCCTTCGTTTGGTTGACGCTGGTTGTGTCAGGCAGCCGCGCTGCCAACAATCGCAACGTTTTCAAGCCGCTTGAGCAAAACGAGAGCCACGTGTTCGGAGCGCCAGAAGCTGATAGCTTCGGCGCGTGATCCTCGAGAGTCGCCACCTGCAGACCGTCGCCGCCATCGCCGACACCGGCAGCCTCACTGCGGCAGCTCGGCGGCTGCACCTAACGTTGTCTGCCGTTTCCCATCAACTGCGTGAGCTCGAGTCACTGTTCGGAGTGGCCCTATTCGATCGCAAGGCGCGCCCTATCAAGGCGACCGAAGCCGGCGAGCGTTTGGTACAGTGCTCTCGCCAAGCGCTACCGCTTTTGGCGAGAGCCGAGGCCGACGTGCTGGCCCTGGCAGGCAAACAGGCAACCGAGCGGCTGTTTTTGGCCTTGGAATGCCACAGCTGCATCGAGTGGCTGTTGCCCGCCCTCGACGAGCTGCGCACCACTCGCCCCGACTTGGACGTCGACCTGCGGCTCGGGCCGCGCTTCGATCCTATCCCGGCGCTGCTCTCGCGTGAGGTCGACGCTGTGCTCAGCACCGATCGCACGCCCAATCCGGAAGTGCACCATAGCGCGCTGTTTGGCTACGAAATCGTGCTGCTAACCTGCAGCGATCACGCGCTTGCCCAGCGACCGTTCGCAGAACCGAGCGACTTGGCCGGCGAAGCGTTCGTCACGTACCCCGTGGAGCTGACGCGCCTCGACTTCTACACGCGCTTCCTGCGACCGGCGGGCATCGAACCCAACGTCTCGCGCACCGCCGAGCTGACGAGCGTACTGCTGCAGCTGGTGCGCAGCCGCCGCGGCCTGGCGGCACTGCCGCGCTGGGCCGTCGCCGACGAGCTGGAGCGCGGCGGCTTGCGCGCGGTGCGGCTCGGTCAAGCCGGCCTGCACAGCGAAGTCTTGCTCTCCACCCGCGCCGCCGACACCGAGACAGCCTTGATGCAAGCGTTCTTGGCCGTGGCTCGCAAAGTCAGCCGCACGGCGCTGGTCGGCATCAGCCCCATCGACTGACGCGACAGCGAGAAGTGCCCCCCTGCCTTGGCTGACCGTCGCTTCCTTCTCGCTTCCTTCTCGCTTGCAGGCGCGCGGTCGTGCGGGTACTTCTAGCCTGGCCATTATGCCCTTCCGCGTCTCGAAGCTCGCCTGGCTCGCCGCTGTGGCTTCACTGTCGTTCGCCTGCAGCGAAAGCGCGCCGGCTCCCAAGACCGCCGACGACACACCCGAAACCGAGGAACGACACGGCTCGCAGCTGGCCGTCTCGAGCGAAATCGGCGGGCTCGACGAACAGAAGGTCAACGCTGCCTTCGAGTCCAGCCTGTCCGGCCTCGAGCGTTGCTTGCATCGGGGCTCGTCGCGCGTCGAGTTCTTGGGTGGCTCCGTCAGCTTCTTCATCAAAATCGATTTGACCGGCAAGGTCGACGGCGCCTACCTGGAGAAGTCGTCGCTCGGCGATCGCGACACCGAAAAATGCATGCTCGACGCGCTGCGCTCCAAAAAGTGGCCAAAGCCCGTGGGCGGCGAACACGGCTTGGCGCGAAAGTCGTTCGACTTCGACCCGCCCAACGACGTACGTGCCCCGTCCGACTACGACGAAGGTCATCTCAGCAAAGCGCTCGAGAAGATCTCGGGCAAGCTTCATTCGTGCAAAGGCGGCAAGGGCTCCTTCGAAGCCACCATTTACCTCGCCACCGACGGTTCGGTGCTGTCGGCCGGCGTCACCCCGCCCGACGAAGCCGGTGAAGGCTCGGTGGATTGCCTCGTTTCGACGCTCAAAGGCGCCTCGTTCCCCTCGCCTGGCAGCTGGCCCGCGAAGGTGACGTTCACGTTGTAAGCTCGCGCGCATGAGCCAAGGCGCCTCCCTCTCGCTGCGCGGCAAGCGCGCGCTCGTGACGGGCGCAGGCCAGCGCGTCGGCCAAGCCATCGCGTTGGCGCTGGGAGCCGAGGGCATGCACGTCGCCGTGCATTACCGCCAAAGCCGCGACGGAGCGGAACAGACCGCCAGCCGGATCCGCGAGGCCGGCGGCAGCGCCGTGACCTTGGCCGCAGACCTGACCAGCCGCGACCAAGCCCGCGAGCTGGTCGACCGCGCGCTGGCCGAGCTGGGCGGGCTCGACGTACTCGTGCCCAGCGCTGCCAGCTTCGAGCAGGTGGCGCTTGCCGACGTGGACGACGACGCCTGGGACCGCAGTCTGAACCTGAACCTGGCTTCGCCCTTCGCGCTCGTGCAGCACGCTATCCCGGCGCTGCGGGCCAGTCACGGCTCGGTCGTGTTCATCAGCTGTTCGAGCGCCAGCGTGCCGATGCGCGGCTACCTGCCGTATGTCGTGTCGAAGGGCGCGGTTCGGCACATGATGAAGACGCTCGCCCTGGAGTTGGCGCCCGACATCCGCGTCAACGCCGTCGCCCCCGGCACGGTGATGCCACCACCAAGCTACGACGCCCAGGCCCTGCAGCGTCTGGCGCGCGCCATTCCGCTCGCTCGCCTCGGCAACCCCGACGACATCGCTCGGGCAGTCCTGTTCCTGGCAAGCTCACCCTTCATCACGGGTCACGAGCTAGCGGTCGACGGCGGCCGCAGCGTCGCCCGCTCCGAACACTTCGGCTAACGCCCCGCCCCTTCGTCGCTTCACACTCAAGCCTAACTACTCAAGCCTAACTACTCTCCATGCACCGCGAAGAACGCAGCTATTCAATCGACGTCAACCTGGTCGCCGAGTTCGACGACGCCTACGAGGGTGACGAGGACGGCTTCGCTTGGGTCGAACGCTTCGAGTCGGGCTTGAAGCCAAGACTGGTCGCCGCCGTGACCGAAGCCCTGCGCGCCGACCCGCGGTTTTCGCTGGTGGTTGCTCCGCGCGGCAAAGACCCCGAGCGGACGCTGGAGCTCGAGCTACGCCTCAAGGCACCCTGAAAGCGAAGCTGAGCTCGGCCGCGGCGGGGTTTTCGGCCGCTACGGGCTTTTCGGGTGGCGTGGCGCCAGGGGCCGCCTGCACGGCCAGCGGCTCGAAGCGCTCGGCCGGCACCGCGCGCTCGGTCAGGGCTGTCACCAACCGCGAAACAGCGATGGCGTCGTCCGCCGCCGACGAGTCTTCGACCCGCAGCTTGGCGTGCTCGTGCAGCTGCATCAGCCGTGCGACGGCCTTCAGCAGCGGCTCGGCTTCCGGCCTCACGCTGCCGTCATCGGCCAACACCTTCGCGCGCGGCGCGCGCAGTACGACCGCGCCCTGCTCGGCGTCGAGCGAGTATTCGCCGGTCGCGATCGGCTCGGCCAGCGACAAGGCCGCGTCGCGCGACAGCTTTGCCAGGGCGCGACCGCGCGTGGCTTCGCTGGCTAGCGCGGCTGATTGCTGCTGCTTTTCGGCGTGAAAGGTCTGCAAGTGGCCGCCGACGCGCGCCAGCTCGCCGCGCAGCTGCTCGACCATGCCGGCGGCGTCCTCGCGCTGCTTGCCCATGGTCGAGCTATCGAGCTGGGCCTGCGAGAGGGCTTGGTCGCGGTCGTCGAGGGTTTCGCTTTGCTGCTGGAGGCGTGAACGCAGCTCGGCGTTCTCGGTCTGAAGCTGTGCGACCTGGTGCTCGGAGCGCCGCCGCCCGTCCATCTCGACCTGGGCGGCCGATTGAGCCTCCTCGAAGCGCGTGACCGGCACGCAGCCCGTGAACACACTCAAGAGCAGCAGCAACGCCAGCTGATGCGGGGCCTCGGCTCGGCCTCGCCACCACAACTGCAAGCCAGTCTTGAGCCAAGCCAACGTCAACCAATCGAAAGTCAGGGGAATACTCACGTTCGTCATCATCCTCAGCAAAGGCACACACCGCGCAGGTTCAGCACGTCGAGGTGCTCGGCTAGCGTGAGCCGATCGACATCGGAGATGCGCACGAACTTCAGCGCCTGCTGCGAGCCGCGCAGCCAAATCGGGCGAGCGAGCGCACGCAGCGGGCGAATCCTCTCGGGCAACAGCATCTCCAGCCGCATCAAGAGCGGCTGGCTCGCGCCATCACGCCCGCGATCGACGATGATGCCGCTCGCGGAAATCTCGATGCCGCGACAATGCGAGACGAAGCCGCCGTTGCTGGCGACCACACGAAAATCAGTGCGTGCTCGAAGACCGACCCGATGCTGCATGACTGCGAACCTCCGGTACCTCGACAAGGATCAGGCAGGGGCACCATGTAGGTCAAGTTCTTACATCAACCTACCTGTCACTTCAATAAATGGCTGGTCAGAAGTTGGCCGCTGCCCGGGTACAAGCAGTTAAATCCACACGACCGCAATGAAAGCACGGCGCGCGCAGCTTGGGCTCCTGGCCCTCTTTCTAGCGATCACGGGAGGCAGGGCCGGCGCGGCGCCGCGCCCCGAAGGCGCCCCGCCGAGCGAGCCGGCCAAGCCCGGGAAGCCGCGCGGGCCCTCGACCTTGGATCCGGCCCTTTCGCGCGCGGCCGATCGGCTGCTGCGGAGCGCCAAGCCTGTGCAGGGCGCCATTGTGGCGCTCGACCCCAAGACAGGGCGCGTGCTCGCTTTCGAGGCCATCACTGGCGGCGGTAGCAGCGTCGACGTGCTGACGCAGGCGCGCCTGCCTGCGGCCAGCTTGTTCAAGGTGGTCACCGCCACTGCGCTGTTCGAAGCCAACGCCGTCACGCCCCAAGACCAAGTCTGCATCAACGGCGGCATGCACGGCATCGAACGTCGCCACCTCGAGCCTTCACGCGGCCCAGGCACGGAGTGTGGTCGCTTCGGCTGGGCGCTGGGTCATAGCAAGAATGCCGTTTTCGCGCAGCTAGCGACGCGGTTTCTCACCCGAGACGATCTCTCGAAGACGGCTGAGCGACTCGGATTCAACGCTAAGTTGCCGATCGACGACGGCGAGCAGCAAGCCGAGCTGGGTAGGCTCAGCCTCCCCTACAACGATCTCGATTTTGCCCGCACGGCTGCTGGCTTCCAAGACAGCAGCTTGTCGCCGCTTGGCGCCGCCTACCTCATGACTTTGATCGCTCGAGGCGGCGCGCCAATCGGGCTCCGGCTCCACGAAGCCACGCAAGGAGCGCCAGAGACCGCCGTGATTCCGCAAGCTTCGCCGGTGTTTTCGGCACGCACGGGACAGCGGCTGACTCGCATGCTCGAGGTCACGGTCGAAACCGGCACTTCACGCGGCGCTTTCACGGCTCCCGACGGCAAGCGCTACCTGCCCGGCATTCGCGTCGCCGGCAAAACCGGCACGCTGCGGCCCGAGCAGGGCGAGGACACCATGACCAGCTGGTTCGTCGGCTTCGCTCCCAGCCGCAATCCGGAAGTCGTGGTCAGCGTCATGCTGGTGAACGGTCACACCTATCGCCGCAAAGCCAATGAGCTGGCCCGTGATCTACTGAGGACGTATTTTCGCGCGCACGGGCGCACGCAATCGGTAACCGACCCGTTCGAAAGCACGCCCGAGCCGCTCGCCGCCGCTCCGGCTCAATGATAGCTTCGAGTCGAATGCGGCTGCAGCTCGGTTCGGGAGGAGTGCGCGGAGTCGTGGTCGGCTGCTGTGTAGGGGCGCTCGTCGCCTGTCAGAGCCCGGGCTCGGTGCGCATTGTCGGCCCTGACGGGTCAGCCATGGCACACGTACATTGCGGCTCGGAGCAAGGCGTGTGCTTTCGCATCGCGGGCGAGCTTTGCCCGACAGGCTATGAAATGAAACCAGTGTTGAGCGGCAACAACGGCAACTTTCTGGTGCGCTGTCGGGCCGCGGCCGCGCCTGTCGTGGCAACGGCCCCCGCTCCGGTGCGCCTCAGCGTGGCCCCGCCCCCTGCACCGCGCGTAGCTGAGGGGCGTGCAGCAACCCAAAGCCCGCCCAGCCTGCCCATCGCGCCCGGCGAAGTCGACATCGGCTATTGAAGCCACCGCTGAGCGCTAGCCCACCAGCGACAGTACCAACTTCACGACGCCGTAGCCTACCAGCGGCCCGGCAATGTACAGCGCCCGCACGGGGCCGACCCGAAAGGCCTCAGCGTTGGCCATGGCGTACGCCACATCGGCGAGCATGATCGCGACCCCCACGCCAATCAACTTCAGCGCGGGCATCATGCGCGTGAGCACCGTGTCCATGGTTGGCGCTTCGCTGGGCAACGCGCGCACGTTGGCGGTGCGAGCGACGCGGTTGCTCACGGCCAACTGGAGCCTGGCGGAACGCGGCGAGCGCGCTTCATTGGCGGCTTGCAGCTGTAGCTGAGCGTCGCCCTGCATGAGCGAGATGTGCATACCGTCGTCGTCGGCGTCGTCCAGGGCTCGCCCGCCCTGCCCCGACTTCGACGCCGGGGGTCTGGCCGCGGCCTTCGGCTTGGACGCCGCGGGCGGTGGCAACCCCAAGGTCAACTCTGGAAAAAGCTGCGCGCCAGGCATGCGCTTGGTCGCGTCGATTTCGGTGAGCAGGCTGGACGGCTGCCCGCCGTTCGAGTCCGCGGGCGGCGGCTCGGAGTCGTGCTCGACGCTTTGCGTAACGGTAATGCGCGGCGTCGAATAGCCGGAAGCCGCCTCGATTTCGTCCCAAAACGCGCCGATGTCCTGAAAGCGATTCAGCGGATCGACGGCAAGCGCTTTGCGAAACGCCGCCTCGGCGCGGTCCGGAACCTTCACCCCGAACGTAAGCGGCGTCGGGCGCTCCTGCTCGTTGATACACGCGCCCATTACGGCTGGCGCGTCACCTTCGAACGGCGCTTGGTTGGTGAGCGCCTCGACGGCGCACAGTGCGAAGCCCCAAATGTCCGTCCACGGCCCGGTTTGACCGTAGCGTTTCGGCAGCCACTGCTCCGGAGCGCCGTAGGCGGGCGTGAAAGCAGCAAGCCCACCCTGCTCCGCGGAGACACGACCCACCATTTGGGTCGCGGCGCTGCGCACCTTGCCGATGCCGAAGTCCAAAATTTTCAGCGTCTCTTGCCCGTGTACTTTGGCCAGAAACAGATTCTCGGGCTTCAAGTCGCGATGCAAAATCGACAGCTGCGCGCCGCCCGGTCCGGGAAACTTGTGCGCGCACTCCAGCCCGCGCGCGACCGACCCCATCATGCGCACCACGCGCGCTAGGTCGAGCGGCGGTTTGCCTGCGGCGCGACGGCGTTCGATGACCGAATCGAGCGACTCGCCGTCGAGCCACTCGAGCGCGATGAACGGTACGAACGGATGCTTCGAGGTCTCGAGCGTGCCGACGTGCAGTGGCCGCACGACGCTCGGAATCAGCGCCGACAGCCGAAACAGCACCTCGCCCTCTTCTTGGAATTTCTGCAAGAAGGCTTGGCGCTGTTCAGCCGAAAACGCGCCGGGAATTTTCAGGCATTTGAGCGCGACCGCGGCCTTGAAACCCTCGTGGTGCGCGCGGTACACCACCCCGAAGCCACCCTCGGCAACGACTCGCTCGACTCGGAACACGGCCGCTTGAAGCGAGCCGACGATTCCGAATACGTCCTCGGCCATGCGGACCACGCTAGTGCGCCGAGTCGAAACTAACAACCCGCGCAGCGGGCAGCCTTGCGTGACCGGGCCTTGTGGCCCGAAAAAACCGCTCAAAATTTCGGGGCGATGCCCAGCTAGGACGCGCGTCGCCGCTGCCGCCGGGAAAGCCCCAGCGCACCCAAAAGCCCGAGCGCGAACGCTGCCAGTGCGCCTTGGCCACCAGTCGCGCTGCCAGCTACCCGACAACCACACCCACTCGTCGCTTGGCCCTGCTCGGGTTTGGGCGCCCCGCCGACGCTGCCCGCGCTGCCTTCGAGCTTGGTCGGAGCCGGAGCCAGGCCCAAGCCCAGCTCCGGTATCGGCGTCTTCACGACCACCGCCGGCTTGATCTGCGTGTGGCTCTTGCGCGTCAAATCATCCGTGATCCACGTCTTGCGCAGGCCGCGGTAGTCGCGCCCAGCCTTGCCCCAACGGTAGCGCTCCGGCGTTTGGCACTGAATGACGGGCACCCAGGGGTGAAAGTTGTTGTAGCGAGTCTGCAGCTTGTTGCTGTCACCGGTCTTGACCTCGGTGCTGGCCTGGCCGTCTTTGCCTGTGGGCTGCGCGGTGCCGCCGCTGGCCGCGGGCGCGCTGCCCAGTTTTGGGTCGTTCGGCAGGTTCTTGGCGTCGTAGCGGTAGTGCAGGCGTGAAACGACGTACTTGTGTCGCGCCAGCAGTGCTTGCCGTTCGACCACCGTGGTGCGCTCCTGCTTCCAGACATTCTCCCGCTCGCGCTTTTCCTTCGGCTTCAAGTCCTTGATGGTCTCTTTGAAGACCGTCTCTTGCTCCTTGGTAAGCTCGGGAGGCTTGGGGTGCCGCTCAGCGTCCGGCACCGACTGCTCGAACACGTCGGCGCCCAAGCTGAGCAGCTCCGAAATCATCAGCGGCTCGGTCGCGCAAGGCTGCCCGCAGCCGTCCGCCGGCCAAGCAAATTCGGACAAGAACGACTGCGGGTGCTTCTGCAGGATCAAGTCGTAGAGCGCGTTGTAAAACTCGCCCATCCGCTCTTTGGCGGTGAAGTCGAGGTGCACGTTGGTGGGCGGGAAAATCGTCTTGTAGTTTTTGGCCTCGTAACGCGCTTCTGGATCGATCACGTAGATGATCAGCTCCTGCTCTTTCGGCGCGTTGAGCAGGCCCAGGCGGCTCGGAATGGTGTCGAAAGGCTGGCTGGTGGCGAAACGGACCGGGGAGAGCTGCGCGCGGTCACCGCCCACGAGCTCGATTCGCTTCGGATCCACCTCGGCCACTAGCGGGCGAAAGGCGCCGTACGCCTTCAGCGCGGCTGCCGCGCCCTCGGGCGCCTTATAACCGCGGCTCGACAGCCACGCACTCACGTCGGCGCCGGCCTCGAGCAGGGTGAACTTGTACTCGCCCTCTTTCTGCTTGGCCTTCACGTCCAAGAACAGCTCTTTGGCAGGCTTCAGCGCGCCGGCTTCGGGCGCTGGCGCGCCGCCGCCGAGCGGGCCGCTGGCGGAGCCCGCGACCTTCAGGTTGCGCTCCCACTCTTGCTCCGCGGGACCGGGGTCGCAGGGATCTGCCTCCCAATATTCGTGGAAGCGCGGCGCGCTCAGCGTGTCGAGCCGGTCGATGAAGTCACGCTTGAGCGTGGTTACCTTGTCGCTCGTCACGTCGGCGGGCACGAGCATCACCATCGCGAAGCCTTCGAGCGGCCCTTCGTAGTCGGGCATGACGCTGACCACCGTGTCGGCGCCGCGCTTCATCACCGCGATTTGCGTCGAGTAGGTTTTGATCGGTTCTTGCTTTTTCGACGCAAAAAAACCAGGGAACGCGGCGGCGGGGCGAGGGCCCGACAAAACGGCCAGCGCGAGAGTCGCCGCGCCTAGCAGGCGGGCGGGGTGGGCGAGCTTCATGGCGGGCGAGACGTTACACCAATGGTCGCTAGAAATTCCACTGTAGCTGTGAAGCAAATTTGGGGTTTTCCGCAGCCTCCGTGGGGCTGGGGCCCCGCATCTGGTAGCGATCGGAGTTGATGAGCGGGTCCATCGACCTCCAGCGAGTCAGAGCTGCGCTCGGCCAGGGTCCCAGCCGCGAGCTCGAGCAGCCGCGCCGCGCCGCCGTCGCGCTGGTGCTCGCGCCGAGCGCGCAGGGCTTGCTATCGGTGCTGCTCGTACGGCGCAGCGAGCGCGAAGGCGATCCCTGGTCGGGGCACATGGCGCTGCCGGGTGGCCACGCGCACCCGACGGATGCAGATCTATTGCACACCGCGCGCCGTGAAACGTTGGAAGAGGTCGGCATAGACTTGGTGAGCGCGGAGCTTTTGGGCCGCCTCGACGACGTGAGCCCGATGCGCTCGTCCGACATGGCGGTGCGGCCGTTCGTGTTCTGGGCAAACGCCCCGCAGAGCGTCAACTTGTCCGGCGAGGTAGCCGAGGCGGTGTGGGTGCCGCTGGATGCGCTGGCCACTGACGCCCTGCGAACGACGCGTGACGTCCGCGTGCGGGGCGAAAGCCTGTGCGTTCCAGCGTACGTGATCGACGAGCGCGTGGTCTGGGGCATGACTTACAATTTGCTCGAGCGCTTTTTGGCGCGCGTCCTGGCTTTCGGCTAGCGCTTGGACGTGGCAGCTACCGATGCTAAAGCCGCCCTCGATGCCGCCCGCTGCTCGCACCGAGCTCGATAAGGGAACGCCTTGCCGCAACTGCGGTCAGGCGCTGCCGGAAGGGAAATCGGCTTGCCCCGCCTGCGGTGCCGCCCAAGGGCAGGGCAACCGCTGCCCGCATTGCCACGCCGTGGCCGACGCCGAGCCGCACAGGGCGCTCGGATTTAGCTGCTTGGTCTGCGGTGGGCCGCGCATCGCGCTGACCGCTGCTGACGTCGCGCTGGGCGCGAGCACGCGCGCCGCCCTCGTCAGCGCCGGAAGCGAACAGACCAAGCATGTCGTCTTCACGGCCGCAGGCTTCGTCCTGACCGGCATGGGCGCGCTGGCGCTACTGATCGCGAGCGCCGTGGTGTTGGCGGCAGTACCGGGACCTATCGCAACGCTGGCCACGTACTTGGCCGCCAGCGCTCCGATCGTCGCTGGGCTGTGGGCGCTGGCGCGCGCGCATGCTGCGCGCCGGCTGCGCGGGGACGCGCTACTCACGGCTCAGTCAAGCGCGCTCAGTGACGTGCAGGCCGTCACTGGCGCGCTCAGCGCCGCGCGGGTAGCCGAGTTGCTACGCGTCAGCTCCGAGCGAGCCGAGCTGTTGCTCGCCGAAGCCAGCGTTGCCACGCTGCTCGACGAGGCTCCTGCCCCGCGCCTGCGTGTCGACGCCCCGCTCGCGGCCGAAGCGGGTGAATCGATGACCGAACAGCAGGAGCCCGCTCGGCGAAACACGCGGGGCACGACGGAGACCTGAGCCGTGAGTCGAGCTAGCAGAATTTTCCGGACATTCGCCGTCGCCGACGGCCTGGTGCTCGCCTACTTACTCGAGCTGCTCATCGCCGTTTTGGTGGCCCCACCCAACCCGATGCGCAAGCAAAGCTTGCTCGAGGTGTTGGGGCTGCTGGCTACCTACGCGGTCTGCTTGGGCCTGGTGCGGACCAACCTCTTGCGATCGAACCTCTGGGCTCCGCTGCTCTATCGCATCGGTATCTACGGCACGGTTCAGCAGAGCTACGTGTTCTTCAAACACCTGCTGCCGGTGGTGAACCCCGGCTCGCTCGATCGCGAATTGTTCGCGCTCGACCACGTTCTATTCGGATTCGAGCCCGCGGTCTGGGCGGATCGCTTCGTGACGCCGCTGACGACCGAATGGTTCGCGTTCTTCTACTTCTGCTACTTCTTCTTGCTGGCGGCCCACATCTTCCCCATCTTGTTCGGGGCACGCGACCAAATGCTGCTCGGCGAGTTCATGCTGGGCATGCTCATCATCGTCTGCCTGGGTCATACCGGCTACATCCTGGTGCCCGGCTTCGGCCCCTTCCGCGCCTTCCCAGAGCTGTTCAAGAACGAGCTACCGAGCGGCCTGTGGATGGACCTGGTTTGGTCTACCGTGCGCTCCAACGGCGCACAGAAGGACATCTTCCCGTCACTGCACACGGCCGGCCCCTGCTTCATCGCGATGTTCTCGTTTCGAAACCGCGATCGGCTGCCGTTCCGCTACACGTGGCCGCTGCTCACGTTTTTCGCCGCCAACATCATCGGCGCGACGATGTTTCTGCGCTGGCACTACGTCATCGACGTCTTCGCCGGCTTCGCGCTGGCCACGCTGGCCGCGCTGGTTGCACCCCTGGTCACGCGCTGGGAACTGGCCCGCCGGCGCGCCCAAAACCTACCACCCCTAGTGCCCCTGTTCGGCTCGAAAAATATGCCAGCCAGCGCGCCCGAGAACGTCGGGCGCGCCGCTGCGTAGCGCGGCCAGCGGCCGCTCGCGCCTACTTCTCGAAGACTTGAGCCGCGGCCACGCCGGAGCCCGCCGTAACGGTGAGGGTCAGCTTGACCGGAATGCTGATCGGCCCAGCTTTGTAGCAGTCGGGCTTGGCGCCGATCACGGCGGTGCTGCCGGTGCCGTTGTCGACGGCTAACGTGATGGCGGGCAGGCCCGGGATCAGCGGAACAGCGGACAATGAGATGTCCAGGTTGGTCACCGGCGGCAGACCCACACCGATGACGGTGTAACACTTGTTGGCGTTCAACTGGATCTGCGTCTCGAGCGACTGGCCCTGCTGAAACGTGCCGGCGAGCGCCGAGCCGACCGGCTTTGCACCAGCGGGAGCTTGCTGCGCGCCGAGTCCGGCGATGACCTGCGTCGCGGCCTGAGCGGCGGTCGGATCAAGCGGCGCCGCAGTGGGGCCAGCGGTCGTGGTCGCGACGCCCGGGATAGTGACACCTGGAGCCGTGGTGCCCGGAGCCGTGGTGCCCGGAGCCGTGGTGCCCGGCGCGGCCGTGGGGGCGCCCGGCGTTGCGCCGACCGTTTGACACAAGCGACCGTCGTAGATTTGCCCGGGGGGACACTGCACCGCTTGGGGCTGGCTTTGCGCGGTCTTGTCGTCGCCGCCGCAAGCCGAGAGCAAGCCGAGGCTGCTCAGTAGAAGGAAGCTGATCGAAGTGTTTCGAGACATACCGTTTCTCTCCCTTGACGTGGCACACGCCACGGCGCCGCATCGGCGGTGGACGTTTTCTAGTCGAAATACAGCCGAGCCAGAAGGCCCAAGTCGCCCCAGGTCAATTTCCGGCCGTCGCTCCTGAAAACGCCGACGGGGCGGCCGCCTTACAGCAGCAGTCGCCCAGGACTTTCAAAGGCTGTGTTTTGGGCAGGGACCCAAAACCTGAGGGTGGGGCCCCGCTGAATTCACTTCAGCGGGGCGGGAGCTGAGCTCCCGATGGAAAGGAAGCAGGAGCTAGGGCACCAGCCCTAACGACTGCAAAACCCTTCGTAGTCGATGTATTCCTTGATGGTCGGGTTCTCGCCGCAGGTCGGGCAGCCTTTGTCGCGGCGCAGCTTCAAGGTGCGGAACGTCATCTTCAGCGAGTCGTAGGTCAGCAAGCGGCCCTTCAGCACGTCGCCCTGACCCAAAATCAGCTTGATGGCTTCGGTGGCCTGAATCACGCCGACGACGCCCGGCAAGATGCCAAGCACGCCTGCTTCGGCGCACGAAGGCGCCAAGTGCGCGGGCGGGGGCTCCGGGTACAGGCAGCGGTAGCAGGGTCCGTCGAACGGCATGAAGGTGGTGACCTGGCCATCGAAGCGGAAGATGGAGCCGTGAACCACCGGGATCTTGTGAAAGAGGGAGGCGTCGTTCACGAGGTAGCGCGTCGGAAAATTGTCGCAACCGTCGACGATGCAGTCCCAGCCGTCGCCGAAAATACGATCGACGTTGCCGCTGTTCACGCGCTCTTCGAATTTCACGACCTTCACGTCGGGGTTCAAGTCGTTGATGGCTCTTTCGGCGCTGTCCACCTTGGGCATGCCCAAGCGCGACGTGGCGTGCAGAATTTGCCGCTGCAAATTCGAGGCGTCCACCGTGTCCGCGTCGACCAAGCCAATCTTACCGACGCCCGCCGCGGCCAGGTACAAGGCCGCAGGTGAGCCCAAGCCGCCGGCCCCCAGCAAGAGCACGCGACCCTTGAGCAGCTTTTCCTGACCCTTCTCGCCCACCTCGGGCAAAAGGATGTGGCGCGAGTAGCGATCTTGCTGCGCTTGTGTCAGCTGCACCGGCTCTTCGACGGGATACTTCAAGTCCTTCCAACGCACGAAGCCCGGGTTGGCGCTGATGACGTTGGTGTAGCCGAACTCGGCCAGCGTCTTGGCCGCGAACGCACTGCGCGTGCCACCGGCGCAGTACAAGACGATCTCGGCGTTCTTGTCGGGGAGCTTTTGCTCCGCCTGCATTTCCAAGTGCCCGCGCGGAATGTGCAGGGCGCCCGGGATAAAGCCTGCCCGGTACTCGTCCTTCTCGCGCACGTCGACCAGCGTGAAGGGCTTTTCTTTGCGTTGCTCGAGCCGAGCCTTGAGCTCGTCCAAGGACAGGAGTTTCACGCTCTGCCGAACTTCGGCAAACAGGTCGCTATAGGTCTTGGGCATAGGAGTTGCTGTAGGCGTGCCGAATCAGGACAAAAACGATTTTGGGGAAGAGACTGAAAGGAAAAGGCGGGATTCCGAGCAGCGCGAGGATTCCCGACTTTTCCGATGCAGGAATCTCGGCGGGTAGTATTTGGCCTTTGTGGGGGGTCGTCAAGGGGCCGGGGCTTTCTTGGGCCGGGACCCCTGGTAGAGTTCGCGATTCTGTCGGCCTAGCGGGCAACCGAGGCTGGACGTTCGAAGGCAACAGATGGCGCAAAATCGACTGGGTGAGCTCCTCGTTCGCGAAAAGTTGATCAGCCTGCAGCAGCTGCGCAAGGCTCAAGAGGAACAGAAGAAGTCGGGCTCCAACCTCGGCTACACGTTGGCCAAGCTCGGCTACATCTCGGACGGCGAGATCACGAGCTTTCTCTCCACGCAGTACCGGCTGCCCGCCATCAACCTCGACGAGTACGAGATCGACGGCGAAGTCGTGAAGCTCGTCTCACGCGACGTGTGCGAGAAGCATCGCATCATCCCGGTGTCGCGCTCGGGCTCGTCGCTGATCGTCGCCATGAGCGATCCGACCAACTTGAACGCCATCGACGACATCAAGTTCCTCACCGGCTTCAACGTCGAGCCAGTGGTGTCGAGCGAGACGTCGATTCAAACCGCCATCGAGCGCTACTACAGCGCTGGCCCCTCCTACGAGGAGGTGATGGCCGACCTCGACCTCGGCGACGACGACATCGATTTCGGTGACGACGAAGAGGAAGTGAACGCGATGGAGTTGGAGCGCGCCAGCGCCGACGCTCCGGTCGTGCGCCTGGTAAACGTGTTGCTGCTCAACGCCATTCGCAAAGGCGCCAGCGACATTCACTGCGAGCCGTACGAGAAAAAGCTGCGGGTTCGATACCGCATCGACGGCGTGCTGCACGAAGAAATGACGCCGCCCTTGCGCCTGAAAGCGGCCATGGTCAGCCGCCTCAAGATCATGAGCCAGCTGGACATCGCCGAGCGCCGGCTGCCGCAAGACGGCCGCATCAAGCTCAAGCTGGGCAAGGGCCGCGAGATGGACTTCCGCGTCTCGGTGCTGCCGACGATGTGGGGCGAGAAGGTCGTCATGCGCTTGCTCGACAAGGGCAACTTGCAACTGGACATGACCAAGCTCGGCTTCGACGTCGCGCCGCTCGCAGACTTCAAGTGGGCCATCGACCAACCGTGGGGCATGGTGCTGGTGACCGGCCCCACCGGCTCCGGCAAAACCACCACGTTGTACTCGGCGCTGTCGGACCTCAATCAGCCCGGCGTGAACATCAGCACCGCCGAAGACCCGGTCGAGTACAACTTGCACGGCATCAACCAAGTGCAAATGCACGACGAGATCGGGCTCAACTTCGCGATGGCCCTGCGCGCCTTCTTGCGCCAAGACCCGGACATCATCATGGTGGGTGAGATCCGCGATTTCGAGACCGCCGAAATCGCGGTCAAAGCGTCGCTGACCGGTCACATGGTGTTGTCGACGCTGCACACCAACGACGCACCGGCCACGATTTCACGCTTGCTGAACATGGGCGTCGAGCCTTTCTTGATCACGGCCAGTGTCAACCTGGTGTTGGCTCAGCGCCTAGCGCGGAAAATCTGCGCCGACTGCAAGCGCCCGGTCGACATCGATCATCAAGCGCTGCTCGACCTCGGCATGACCGAGGAGCAGCTGGCGGCCAATCCGCAAATCATGAAGGGCGCTGGCTGCCAGACTTGTAACGGCAGCGGGTACAAGGGCCGCGTCGCGTTGTACGAGGTCATGCGCTTCCGTGACGAGCTGAAGGAGCGCGTGCTGCAAGGCGCGTCCAGCGCAGAGCTGAAGCAAGCCGCCATCCAGGCCGGAATGATCACGCTACGCATGAGCGGCATTACGAAAATCTTGGCTGGCATCACCACGCCCGAAGAAATTCTTCGCGTCACCATCGCCGACTGAGGCGGCGCGGGCCCAAAGGGGGGTGTACCGCGCGCGCCTTCGCGCCCCCCTCGGTCCCCCCTCCTGCTCACCGCCAAGTTCCCGCGGGCACCCGGTCTCTCGCCATCCGCCAACCTAGCCGGGACAACAGCAGCAAGCGTGCCAAACCCCTCGCCAGGTATTTTCGCTACTTTTGCGCGAGTTGTGCCATAGGCGTGGCACACCGCCGGCGGCTCCAGGACAGCCGCACCCGGCCTTGACCGCCGGCTTACGATTTTCGCGGTCTGCTCGCCCTCGCCGGTATCGAGGGGCCGCCCCGTTTGGCTATGTCGCGAGCGAGGTTGCCCCGGTATCTTGAAGGGTGATGAACGGCGTCGATGAAGGCCTGAAGGTCAACCTGCACCAGCTGCTGCGCGCGATGATCGAGAAGGGCGCGAGCGACATGCACATCACGACCGGCTCGCCCCCGCTCTTGCGCATCGACGGCGCAATCGTACCCCTGAAGCTGTCGCCGCTTTCGCCCATCGAGACCAAGCAGCTCTGCTACTCGGTGCTGACCGAGGAGCAGAAGATCCAATTCGAGAAGAACAAGGAGCTGGACTTGTCGTTCGGCGTGAAGAGCCTGTCGCGCTTTCGCGCCAACATCTTCATCCAGCGCGGCGCCGTGTCGGGCGCATTCCGCTCGATTCCGTTCAAGATCTTGTCGTTCGACGAGCTGGGCTTGCCGCCAATAGTGGCCGAGCTCGCCAGCAAGCCGCGCGGGCTGATCTTGGTGACTGGGCCGACCGGCTCGGGCAAGAGCACGACCCTGGCCTCTATCATCGACAAGATCAACAGCGAGACCCGTCAGCACATCATGACGGTCGAAGACCCGATCGAGTACCTACACCCGCACAAACGCTCGATCGTAAATCAACGCGAGGTGGGCAGCGATACCGGGACTTTCAAGCAGGCCCTGAAGTACGTGCTCCGCCAAGATCCGGACGTCGTGCTGGTGGGCGAAATGCGCGACCTCGAGACGATCGAGGCCGCGCTGACCATCGCTGAAACCGGCCATTTGGTTTTCGCCACGTTGCACACCAACTCCGCAATTCAGAGCATCAATCGCATCATCGATGTGTTCCCGCCCCACCAGCAGTCGCAGGTGCGGGCGCAGTTATCGTTCGTGCTCGAGGGTGTGATCAGCCAGTTGCTGCTGCCGCGCGCTGGCGCACCGGGCCGCTGCTTGGCACAAGAGGTGATGGTGCCCAATGCGGCCATTCGCAACCTAATCCGCGAGGATAAGGTGCATCAGATTTACACCCAAATGCAGGTCGGCCAGCAGAAGCACGGCATGCAGACCTTGAATCAGTCGCTCTACTCACTCTACGCCCGGCGCATGATCACGCTAGAGGAGGCCATGGGGCGCTCCAACGACGGCGACGAGCTGCGCATGATGATCGAAGGCCGAGTCTCTGGCGGCGTAAATTCTAGTGGGACTAAGTAGTTCCTGTTCTGTGGTTTTTTCCTCCACGTGCTGCGTTGGGAGCGCGCTGCGACGCTCGCGCACTGCAGCGAAGCGGGCGCTCGGCCTCGCCGAGTTCTGTTCACTCCGGTCCTCTGATTCGATCGCGATCTGATCGTGCCAAGGTCGGCTGGCGGCGATCCAGCTCGTGCTCCGCACTCGCGAGCGCTGTAAAGGTGCTTACGACTGAGCCGATAACAAGTGCGCGATGCTGCTGCGCGCTCGCGAGCGCTGTTGAAATGACTAACGCTGAGCGCGTGCGTGATGCTGCTGCGCGCTCGGTGTGATGCTGGGGCGCGCTCGCTCGCGTGCAGCACGACACGTGCACGAATCATTTCCGTGGCGTTTCGCGTTTTGGACACTTTGCGTGTCGGATCAACGAACAGAGCGGCTTTTCTCGTGCCGTTAGCGACGAAACTCGCGCGAAATGCTCGCGCAACGTTCGAACGGCTACACCCGGCCTACACCAAGAGAACCGCACCCCCCCGCGGCCCCTCCTCCTGAAACCCGGAGTTTTGCGATGCGAACCAAGATTGCTTTGATTACCTCCCTCGCGGCGCTGGGCACCCTGATCCCAGCATCCGCCGGGGCACAAGACACCGCCCCCATTGCGCCCGCTGTCGAGTCTCCCCCGCCCCAGGCCCCCGAGTCTGCCCCTACCCCGGCAGTTCCGGGACCCGACGCAGCTCCCGCTGCGGCTTGGCCGGGTTGGTTTCGCATCGACTCCGATGGCAGTGGCCTGCAGCTGTGGGCCGGTGCCACGGCCCCGCTGGCCGACGGCATTGGCCTGGCCTTCGACGCCTACGTTTTTCAGGGCGCTGCCAGCTATGGCGAGTTCGATATCGGTCCGGCCATCGCGGTCAGCTCACTTACGTTGACTCCGATGATCGGCGTGCAGTTCGACTGGACGAACCGAACGTTCGCCGCACTCGTGCCGCAGCTGTACCTCACGGGCAGCATCGGCCCGTTCTACGAAGAGCTGTGGGTGCAGTACTACAACTACAAATCGGTCTACGACTACACGGGCAAGGTCAAGCTAGCCAACAGCTACCTCTACGCCCGCGCTTTCGTGGACTACAAGATCAACGACCACATCGGTGTGGGTCCGCAGATCGAGCTCACGCAAGACTTCGAACTGAAGAAGATGACGAGCATGCCGGTCGGTGCAAACGTGTTCTTCTTCCAGGCTGGAGCCGGCAGCACGTTCCAAGCCTTCGTCGGCTATGAGACGAAGGACCCGAGCGGCAAGGGCAACCACCTCGCCGGTCGCCTGAGCTTCGTCCACAACTTCTGAGC
>JAYUYU010000782.1:0-9446 GCA_043752365.1 Myxococcales bacterium
AAATGCCTGGTGCCCCTAGCCGTCCCAAGTGCACCGTGCTATTTCTGAACCAACGTCCAGGTTGGAGTCTTCTCCCGGAATCATCCGGCGGGGGCGTCCCCTCGCACCTGCACATAATGCCGAGACCCCGTGGTCTCCTTTCGGAAGCGCCCCAATATGCCGAACGTGGCGATAGAGTCGGAAAGGGCTCTCGTTCCACGACCGCGGCTAGGGTGTGCGGCTGCTGCCGCAGGAGGAAGTGCGTAATGATCAGTACTTGTGCCCCTAAACCGGAGGTGGACCCTCGGACTTAGCCAGGACGTTTCGTTCGGCCAGCGAGCCAATCCTAGCTCGCTTTCGATCGAATCCGGCTGAGCGGTAGGACGGGTACCTGCGCGTTGATCGCGCGGCACACCCCCCTACCAGAGCCCGAAGTTCCTCCGGGAACGGGTGTCGGTTTTGACCGGCTCCTGGGGCTAGCTGGAAAGGGCCGGGCGGCCACTAGCGCCGCCCGGCTCTTTTTTCTTTTGTAGGCATCAGCGCCGGGCTACTTACCCGTCCCGATGACGCTTGCCGCGCTGCTTGCCGACGCCCTTGCTCCCTCCGACGATAAGGGACCCTGGCTGTTTTGGCTGATCTCCGGAAAAAACACCTTCTGGCAGTGGAAGCCGCTGCAGAAGGAAAACTGGGAGATGTTCCTGCGGGGCACGCGCGTCGCCCTCACGATGATCGGCGCGGCGCTCTTGCTGTACCAGGCGCGCGCCTACAAGCTAGGCCAGCCGGTGCCGAAGAAGTGGGCGCGCTACGTCGCCATTCTGTTCACCGTGCTCGGGTTCGGCGTTTACTTCGACTACTTCAACCCCAACACGCGCTACTCCGAGTACTACCACCGGCACGAGTTTTACCACTACTACCTGGGCTCCAAGTACTTCGAGGAAGTGGGCTACAAGCGGCTCTACGAGTGCACGGCCGTTGCCGAGATTGAGCTTGGGCGTTCAGCCAACGTGCGCAAGCGCGACATCCGCGATCTGCGGGTGAACCTGATCAAGCCGATCATCGACACCGAGGTCGTCAAAGACCCGAAGCACTGCACCGCGCACTTCGCACCCGAGCGCTGGACGGCGTTCAAGAAGGACGTGGATTGGTTCTACAAATCGGCCGCCGGTAGTTACTGGGAAAACATGATCAAGGACCACGGCTATAATCCGCCGCCGGTCTGGACCATGACCGGTAAGTTTTTCGCGAATATGGGGGTCGCGGACGACACTTTCTTCAAATACCTGGCCAGTATCGACATCGTGCTGCACCTAGGCGCCGTCGCGCTTTTGGTGTGGGCCTTCGGCTGGGAAACGACCGCGATTGGCGTCGTGTTTTGGGGCTGCAACAAGGCCGCCGATTTCTATTGGACAGGCGGCGCGTTTTTGCGCCAGGACTGGTGGTTCTTCCTGGTGGCCGCGCTGTGCCTGACGAAGAAGCGATACTTCTTCTTGGCGGGCTTCGCGCTCATGTGGTCGATGATGCTGCGCATCTTCCCCGGCATCTTCTTCATGGGCTGGGCTTTCGCGATTCTGATTCACCTGGCGCTGCGCCTCAAAGGCTCACGCCAAGCGTCTACGGGGGCCGCGGGCTTCGACGGCTACGTACAGCGCCACGGCCTCTTGAACCTGCTCGAGCCGAAGCACTACCGGCTGGTTGGAGGTGCCGTGTTGTCGCTCGTGTTGCTGGGCTCGGCCAGCATGGTCGCGACCCGCGGACCGACCGATCCTCACATCTACACGCCTTACGTTGCCTTCTACAATCACACGCTGAAGACGCTGGGCAACACCGCGCTCACCAACCACATGGGGCTCGAGTCGGTAATGGTCCACAACTGGGACAGCCGAATGCGCTTCCTGCGCAATGACAACCAGGACGACCCGTTCGAGGGCTGGAAGGCAAACCGGTCGTCGCGCTTCAAGGAAATGCGGCCCATTTACCTGGCGATCATGTTTGGGCTGACGGCCTGGACCGTTTGGGCGCTGCGCCGGACGAAGCATCTGTGGGTGTGCTTGCCGTTGACGCTACCGCTGGTGTGCGCGCTCTCGAACATGACTTGCTACTACTACTCGCTGTTCATCGCGCTCTGCGCATTGGTGCACGTGCGGCGAGCGCTGGCGCCACCCATGCTGGTGGTGGCCGGAGTAAGCTCGTTCATGCTGTGGTCTCCGACCGGGTACTACTGGGTCGACGACCGCTTCGTGGCGCAGGCCTACCTGTTCATCGGCCTGTCCGTGATGGGCTTGTGGATCTACTCGCGACCCTTCTCGCTTCAACGCCTGACCAACTGGTGGAACGGCAAACCCGACCTGCCCGCCAAGCCGAAGCCCCAGGCTGCGGCCCAGCTGACCGACGCGCCCGCGGAGTGACTGATTGAGGCCTAGCTCGAGCTGCCCAGCTGGGCAGCCAGGCTAGGCTTGCCAACCCGGCTCAGCGCAGAATGCGGCGAATGCCGCTGACGGCTCGACGCACGCCGTCCGGAAACGCACGCAACGTGACGTCCAAATGCTCGGAGTCCGACTCGATTCCGGCGACGGTGAGCAACGGCGCCAGCAGCGCGAGGGCACGGATAGCTTGCTCATTTTTGGCGATTTTCGGGTGCCGCATCAAGTCGATGACGACGCGATCGTCCTTGGCCTCGACCAGCAGCGCGGGGCGCTTGGGCATGTACGCGGCAAGGTTGCCGGGTTTGCTCAGGTCGAGCGCTCCGGAGCGCAGCAGCGCCGCGATAGGCGACTCTGGCGCGTCGTCCGCCACCTTGAGCGCGACGTTGGCCAGCCGAATCTCGAAGCGCAACTCCGCCGGCGTGATGCTGACGCGCTCGATAAAGACCGTCGCGTCGGCGCGCACCGGGGTGCCCATCAAATCGACGGTCGCACGCACACGCAGCCCGGGCGGCACGGCCTCGAGCACTACGTCTTTGGGGCCCTTCTTACCGCCCGCGCGGCCCGCAAAGAAGCGCAGAGCCGCGAGCGGCACACCAAAGCGAAGCGCCAGCAAATTTCGGAGGGCGCGTAATAGCTCTTCTGGGTGATCGCGCAGGTACTTCGAGCCCGCTTCCAGGACGGCCTTCAGCTCTTGCATGGCGGGCGAGTAAGCCACAGCTCCTCGCCGGAAGCACCTGTGGATGCTAGGTTGATGGCGACTATGCCGCAGTATCCGGTCGCAGCGGGCGCCGTTCATGCCACCTTGAGCCGCCACCTGCTCGCGCTCGGGCATAGCTTCGTGCTCGACCTGGAACGCAGCTCGGGCCCATTCGTCCGCGACGCCAACAGCGACCAGGAATTTCTCGATTTTTCCAGTTTTTACGGCAGCAATCCGTTGGGGTTTGCGCCGTCCGCGTTGAGAGAGCCGGAGTTTCGTGAACGGCTGCTCAGCGCGGCGTCGCTCAAGGTCGCGAACCCCGATTTTTACACCACCTACCTAGCCGAGTTCGTCGAAACACTGTCGCGCACGGCCGCGCCCGCGACGCACCCACACTATTTTTTCGTGGAGGGCGGCTCGCTCGCTATCGAGAACGCGATGAAGGTAGCGTTCGACTGGAAAGTGCGGCGAAACCAGATCGAGGGTCACGGCGAGCTGGGCAGCCAAATTTTGCATTTCGAGCAGGCCTTTCACGGTCGCAGCGGCTACGCGCTCAGTGTCACCAATACTGATCCTGCCAAGACGCTGCACTTTCCGAAATTTGCGTGGCCACGCCTGCCCAACCCGGCCATGCGCTTTCCGCAAGACGAAGGCGCCGTCAACGACGTGCGCGAAATGGAGCGGCTCACGCTGGCCAAGGCCGAGCGCGCGTTCGATCTGCACGGCGCTGACATTGCCGCGATTTTGATCGAGCCGATTCAGGGCGAGGGCGGCGACAACCATTTCCGCCCCGAGTTCTTGAAAGGCCTGCGCCGGCTGGCGGACGAGCGCGGCGCCTTGTTGATTTTCGACGAGGTGCAGACGGGCCTCGGCATCACCGGCAGCTGGTGGGCGCATCAGCAGCTCGACGTGGTCCCCGACGTGATTTGCTTCGCCAAGAAGATGCAGCTTGGCGGCATCTTGGTCTCGACGCGCGTCGACGACGTCGACAACGTGTTCAAGGTGCCCAGCCGCATCAGCAGCACTTGGGGCGGCTCACTAGTGGACATGGTGCGCGCCACCCGCATTCTGGAAGTCATCGCGAGTGAAAAGCTGCTGTCGAACGCCACGCAGCGGGGGTTGGAGCTGCAGCATGGACTCGCCAAGCTGCGCGAGCGCTTCCCTGCCCTGGTTCGCAACGTGCGCGGTCGCGGCTTGATGTGCGCGCTGGATCTGCCCACCTCCGAGCAACGCGCCCAGCTGATCAAGCTAGCCTTCGCCGAGCAGCTGCTGTTGTTGCCCTCAGGGGTTCAGACCGTGCGTTTCCGCCCGTTCTTGAACATTCAAAGCGAGCACATTCAAGAGATGCTTTCGCGCCTTTCGCGCGCGCTCGAAAAGCTTTAGCCCTTTTTTCCGGACAGCTCGGCGTTCTTGGGATCGGCTGCTTGCTCGGCAAGCTGCGAAGGTTGCACTCCGCGCGACGAAAGCTCGAGCCGCACGCGGTCACCCACCGCGTTGGCCAGGCGAGCAACGATGTCCGGCATTTCTTGCAACAGCGCCGACCAGCCCGCCTTTTCGTCGCCCTCGACAGTGAGCAAATGCGCGCTGCCGTCTTTGGCCACCGCAATGGCCGCCACCGGCTCGAGCTCGACCGCGCCGCCGGCGCCATAGCCGCCCGAGTCGCCGCCCACCTTGGAACCGCGGGCGCCGGCGTTGGCGCTGGCTGCGCCGAATGCAATTTTTAGACGGTGCACCGGGATCACGGTGGCGTCGCCGGCCTGCTGCGCGGCGCCAATGATGGTCTCGCTCTTCGAGATGCCTTGAACGCCTTGGAGAAGGCTTTGTACGACTTCGGCGATTTTGCTTTCGCTCATGACCTTTACCGTAACTGGCTCGGGCCCTCGGCAGCCAAGGGCGGGCTCGCTGGTGCGGGACGCGAGCCCATTTGTCTTACCACGTATGCTGCAACGTCGAGCAGCATGAGCCAAGGCTTGATGATGATCCGGCCGTCAATCGTCAGGTCCCAGCCGTCCTCGAAGTCCCAGCGCGGCGCCTGCCGCAGCTCGACGGAAGGCGGCAGCACCGCCGAAAGCATCGACAGCGCTCCGACCAGGCGCCCCGTCAGCAATGGATCGCGAAAACCGTAGGCGAGGTCGATGACCAGGTAGCGCAGCCGCAGGTGGCGCCGTTCCTCGAGGATTTGCAGCCCGAGCTTCAAGGGATCGACGCGCGCCCAGGCACGCCCCGATGCCGCTTTGACCCGCTTGGGTACGGGACGCGTCAACCGCCCCGTCCACTCGGGCCTCCACGAAAGCTTGTGGCCGAACAGCAAGAAGCTGAGCTGCGGGCTTACCCCCCGCCCCCAAACGAGAGCCACGGACGTAACTGGCAGTGCTAACCCGCCAGCGAATACCCAGCCGCCGTCAGGCGTCCCGCGCGCACGCACGCTGAGGTCGAGCCGCAGGGGCCAGTAACAGACCAGGGTGAACAGCAGCCCGAGCAGTAGCAGGGCCCCGAGCCAAGGCAGCGCGCCGAATGCCCAGGCCATGTGCGGAGCTCGTCAGCGCTTGCCGTCGCCGAGGCGGGGCGTTTCGACGCCGTTCAAGGCCGGGGTGAGCGCCGACTCGGGCAGAATGCGCACACCGCGCCGCACCACGGCCTGCTTGCCGTTGGCCAGGGCCAGCATGTGGGGCACGCCGTCCTCACCCACGACCACGAAGGCTCGCGGCTCGATCACGAGCGCGCCGCCTGCGCCACCGGCCTGCGCGCCAGCTCCGCTTTCTTCCGTGCCCCGCTTGGCCTTGCCGTCCAAGCTGCCCATGGCGGTGCCGAAACCGAGGCTGATTTTGGCAAGCGGCAGGACTTTTGCCTTGCCCGCGTCGCGCACGCCGCCGACCACGGCATCAGCCTTGGCCACCTTGCCGAGCTCGTCGAGCAGCTCTTGCATAAGGCGCTTGAGGTCCACGTAGGCAAGGGAACCACGAGCTTGCCTTCCCGTCAAAGCGAGATGGGCTACAGTGCCGCATGCGCAGGGTTCGGGTCGCAAACCTCGACGTGGTACTCGGTGGCGGTCCTGATCGCGAAGGCGGCGGCACGGGTCCGATGTTGGTCTTGTTGCACGGCTACGGCGCGCCAGGCGAAGACTTGGTGCCTTTGGCTCGGCAGCTTGCCGTGGACCCAAGCGTGCGCTTCGCCTTCCCGGCAGCGCCGCGCGTCCTGGAAATGGGCCTCCCGAGCGGTGAAGCCGGCCGGGCCTGGTGGCCCATCGACATGGTGGAGCTGCAGCGCGCCGTCATGCACAACGATTTCGAAACGCTGACCGGCCGCGTTCCGGCGGGGCTCGGCGAAGCGCGGACCGCCATCGCGGCGCTGTTGGACGTACTCGAGCAAGAGCACGGGGCGGCGCGCGACAAGCTGGTGCTGGGTGGCTTTTCGCAAGGCGCTATGCTGGCAACGGACGTGGCGTTGCGCGCCGAGCGACCACCCGCTGCTCTGGCCATTCTAAGCGGCAGTCTGATCGCCAAGGGCGAGTGGCTACCGCTCATGAAGGCGCGCGCGGGTCTGCCGGTGCTGCAAAGCCACGGCCGAACCGACCCAGTCTTGGGCTTTCAAATCGCCGAAATGCTGCACCACGAATTGACCAGCGCCGCCCTGGCCGTGGAGTTTCTCGCCTTTAGCGGCGGACACACCATTCCCAACGGCGCGGTGGACGCGCTCAGCAAGCTCGTGAAACGCGTTACAGCCTGACGACAGCCGAGCCCGAGAGGCGCGAGGCTCGCAAGTCGTCCAACGCGCGCGGCAGGTCGCTCAACGTGTAGCAGGTCACTTCGCTGTGAACGGGCACGCGCGGCACGAGTTCCATGAACTCGACACCGTCGCGCCGCGTCAGGTTGGAGACTGAGCGCAGCGTGCGTTCACCCCACAGCAGCTCGTACGGAAACGCCGGGATGTCGGTCATGTGAATGCCAGCGCAAATCACGCTGCCGCCCGGGCTCACCGCCGCCAGCGCGCGTGGAACGAGCGCGCCATTCGGCGCAAAAATCAGCGCAGCGTCGAGCGTCACGGGCGGCGCGGTATCCGACGGCCCAGCCCAATCGACGCCGATGCTGCGCGCGAACAGCAGCTGGGCTTCGTTGCCAGGCCGCGTGAACGCGTACACCTCTCGCCCCTGGTAGCGCGCCACTTGCGCGATAATGTGGGCCGCCGAACCGAAGCCGTACAACCCGATGCGCTGAGCGTCACCTGCCATGCACAGCGCGCGATAGCCAATAAGCCCAGCGCACAGCAGCGGCGCCGCTTGCAAGTCGGGGTACGACCCGGGCAACGGCAGCGCAAACTGCGGCGACACGATGGCATACTCGGCGTAGCCTCCGTTGCGCTGGTACCCCGTAAACTCTGCCCTTTCACACAGGTTTTCTCGCCCCAAGCGACACAGGCGGCAGTCACCGCAGGCCCAGCCGAGCCAGGGCACGCCGACGCGTTGGCCTTCCGCAAACCCTTCGACGAGCCGGCCATGCTCTACCACCGTACCGACGATTTGATGCCCCATAACGAGCGGTAGACGCGGCGACGGCAGCTCGCCATCGAGGATGTGTAAATCCGTGCGGCAGACGCCGGTGCAGCGCACGCGCACCAAGAGCTCCGTCGGCCCGGGCTCGGGAACGGGCAATTTTTGCTCGACGAGCGTACGTGACGCCCGCTCGAGCACCATGGCGCGCATGCTGGGTGCCAAGCGTCAGATCCCTCGCTAGCAAACCTGAGCCTGCCAGCTCAACGAGAGTAGGCGCGCCGAACAGCGAGGTCAATCGAACCGCGCGCTGCAAGGCTGCTTTAGCGCTCGGTTTTTGGCCCATGTTTCCCGAGAATTTCGCAATCTGAGGGCGAGAAGGCACGCAGGCCCTTTTCAGGGCGCGGGCTCGATGCTACGCGCCCTGGCCGCTTTTTTTAGGCGCTCTCGTACCTGTCAGGGGTACGGCGCCATGCACGAAGTCGAAAATGTCAGAAGTAGTCGAAGATTCCGAGCGTGACGCCGTCGTTTCCGAGGAGTTGGCGTGTCTGGAGCGCGTCCAAACGCACCTGCGTGAGCGCTCCCAACGGGGCTCAGAGCGGCCAGGCGCCGCGGCGGCTGCCGCCGACTACGAGCTTCGCCTGCTCGACTTGCGCGATCAGATCAGCACCGCGCGCATGGAGGACGTGCCCCCATTGATACAGGAAATGGAGCGCCTGCAGAGCCTGATGGTGCACCGCCGCGACACCACGGCCGTCACGGTGGACGCGCGGTCACCGTACTTTGGGCGCCTGGTCATCGAAGAAGGCCCCAAAAAACGCGAAGTCTTGATTGGCCGCGGCACCTACCTCGACACCAAGAGCGGCGTGCGCATCGTCGACTGGCGCGACGCGCCCGTCAGCCGCCTGTACTACCGCTACGAAGAGGGCGACGACTACGACGAGGTCTTCGGTGATCGCGAAGTCACGGGTCTGATCAAGACTCGTCGCAGCTTGAGCATCGTCGAGACCGAGCTGCGCCGCATCACCAGCCCCCAGGGCACTTTCGTGCGCGGAAAAACCGGTTTTCGCCGCGCCGAAGCGCAGTCCTTCAAGTTGACGGGCGGCTCCGGTACCGCCATCCGCGCCGAACAGCACCATCGGCCAGGCAAGCTGGGCATAGGCAGCGATGGCGGCGACGACAAGCACCTGCGTGAAATCACGGCGCTGATCGACCCGCGTCAGTTCGACCTGATCACACGTTCTGACGCGGGGTTGGTCGTGATTCAAGGTGGAGCCGGCAGCGGCAAGACCACGATTGGTCTGCACCGGCTGGCCTACTTGGCGTTCCAGGACGCGCGGCGTTTTCGTCCAGACAAGCTGTTGGTCATCGTCTTCAACGACGCGCTGGCTCGCTACGTTGCGCGCGTCTTACCGGCACTGGGCATCGAAGGCGTCGCCATCCGCACCTACGAAGATTGGGTCCGGCGTATTCGGCAGTCGCTCTACCCGCGCTTGCCCTCGAAGTACCACGACGACACACCGACCATGGTGTCGCGCTTCAAGAAGCACCCGATGTTGCTGCGTATGATCGACGAACACGTCGCCAAGCTCGGCGAACAGGTGACCACTCGCCTCGCCACGCTCAGCGCCAACGCCGGCGAAGCTGGCGAAACGCTGCGCGCAGGCTGGCTCAAGGGCGCGGCCCGCCCGCTTGCTCACCGCCTATACGCGCTAATCACGCAGGTCGAGGGCGAAGCAGCGCGCACCCTGCCGACAGACGTGCGGGTCGGGGTCGAGCGCAGTTGCCGTGCACTACTCAAAGCCACGCGCGACGTTTCCACCACTTGGGCCGAGCTGCTGAGTGACCGTTCGGCGCTCGG
>JAYUYU010000783.1:0-3781 GCA_043752365.1 Myxococcales bacterium
GGCAGTCGTGCTGCTGTCGGTAGCTTGCAAGAAGCCCGTGACCGACAGTCCGCCGGGCGGAGCGAGCACACGGCCTGCGAGCACGCCGCCGTCAGCCGCTGCGCAGCCTGCCAAGCAGCCGGGCGACTTTCCGTTGGCCGCGCTGCGCGCCAAGTTCAAAACCAGTGTGTTCATGCCGGCGACCCCCCGCGAGGCCGCGCCCGAGCCGCCCGCCAAGCTCTTTCAAAAGGTCACTTACACGGCGCCACTCGGCAAGAACGTGGCCTACGTGAGCCCGCCCCAAGCGGGCGCGAAGCGGCCAGCCATCGTTTGGATTGCCGGCGGCTTCAACTGGAGCATCGGGGCCGATTCTTGGGAGCTCGAGCACCCGAGCAACGATCAAACCGCGCGCGCGTTTCGCGACGCCGGCGTCGTGCTGATGCGCCCTTCCCTGCGCGGCGGCAACGACAACCCGGGCAAGGGTGAATGCTTCTTGGGCGAGGTCGACGACGTGTTGGCGGCCGCCGACTACCTGGCAGCGCGGGCCGACGTGGACCCAAAGCGCATTTACCTGGGCGGGCACAGCACGGGCGGCACCATGGCCCTGCTGGTGGCTGCCAGCAGCGAGCGCTTCCGCGCCGTGTTCGCGTTTGGTCCCGTCGCCGACGCGCGACAATATGGCGATTCGGGCTGCCTGCCGGCCAACGTATCCGACTCCGAAGCCGCCCCGCGCGCGGCAATCGACTTCGTGAAAGACATTCGCACGCCGACGTTCGTCATCGAAGGCGAGAATGGCAACGTCGCCGTGTTCCCGTTCTTGAAGAGCGAAATGAAGGCAGCGCCGCTCGAGCTCGTCACCATTCCGGGCGCCGATCATTTCACGCCGCTATTTCCGGCGAGCGCCGCCCTGGCCAGCCAAATTTTGGCCGATACGGGCCCGGCGCCCAACTTCAAGCTCGACGTCGTGGCCATCGGCAAGCAGGCCGCCGAGAATGCCGCCAAAGCACCCTGAGCCGTACGGCTCTTCACCACTCAAGAGCTGCGAGGTTTGAAACCCTGCGCCACGTCATCGAGCCCCATGAGCAAACGCAAGCAGAAGTCGAAGTCGAAAACCCTGAAGTCTCCGGCGGAAACGCAGCCCGAGCCCGAGCGATCGAAGTCCCAGCCGGATCGGTCGCCGGCTGCGATTCGAGAAGCCGAAGACAACGTGCGAGGCATGCTGCGGTTTTTGGGTGAGGACGTCGAACGCGAAGGCCTGCAAGAGACGCCAGCGCGCGTGGTGCGCGCCTGGGGTGAGCATTTTTCTGGCTACGCGCAAGACCCGGCCGAGTATTTGGCGAAGACGTTCGAGGAAGTGGAGGGCTACGATCAGCTCGTGCTGGTGAGCGACATCGAGCTGTTCAGCCACTGCGAGCACCACATGGTGCCGTTCGTGGGCAAGGCGCACGTGGCCTACATTCCCGACGGCCGCGTCGTGGGGCTGAGCAAGGTGGCGCGCGTGGTCGACGTGTTCGCCAAGCGCTTGCAAGTGCAAGAAAAGCTGACCAAGCAGATCAGCGACGCAATCGAGACGCACCTCAAGCCGCAAGGCGTCGCGGTGATTTTGCAGTGCCAGCACTTTTGCATGTGCTACCGCGGGGTGAAAAAGCCAGGCTCGTGGACCACCACCAGCAACCTGCACGGCATCTTCCTCGAGGACGCGGCGTCGCGCATGGAGCTATTCACGTTGATCGGCCTGAAGCGTGAAATTGGCGCCTAAACGCGGCGTTTACCCACGACGCGTGACCAAACCGCCAACCTGAGCGCGTCGGCGCGGGCAGCGCGCCAGGGCGCTTGGGCGCGCGCCGACGCGGCCACCTGCGCGCCGCGACGCCCGAGCTCGTAGTCGACGGCCTCGACAGCGGTCTCGATGCTGGAGAAGTGTTCTTGCACGCGGCCGTCGATGCTCACCTCCCAGCGCTTGCCACGGGCGGCGCGTGCCAACAGCGTGACCTCGCTGGTGACGCCCGGGCGCTTTTCGAAATGCAGCCCCAAGCCGTGCCGCCCGAGCGAGAACCAGGCGTTGGCCGAGATGGCCCGCACCTCCTCGTGCGCCTCCAGCGTGAGCGGATCGAAGCTGGCCGCGCGCTGTTGAATTTCCGGCAAGGTGAAGCTGCCGGCTTCCAGCTCGAAGCCCGGATGGTCGAGCAAGATTTGTTGCCAGGCGTGGCGAGCCACGTTGGCGTCCTCACCCTGCAAGCTCAGCTCGCGCGGCACTCCGAACAGCGACGGCAAGCTGCACAGGCTGAGCTGCGAGACGTCGACGAAGTCCAAGATCAGGCAGTCCTTTTTGCCCGGGTGCAGGCGCGTGCCGCGGCCCACGCACTGGGCGTAGAGGCCTTCGGAGCGCGTCGGTCGAGCCATGGCGACGCACGAGACACCAGGGTCGTCGAAGCCTTCGGTCAGCACCGCCACGTTGCAAAGTACCTGCACCACTCCCGCGCGAAAATCGGCCAGCGCCCGCGCCCGCTGGTCGGCCTTCATGGCGCCATGCACGACGCCCGCCGGCAACCCCAGCAGATTGAGTGACTGGCACAGGTTTCGCGCGTGATTGACCGTGACGCAAAAAGCGATAGTGCGGCGGTCGCGCGCCAGCTCTTGAATCGAGCGCGCCACCAGCGCGTTGCGCTCCTGAATATCGACGGCTTCCGCCAGCTCGTCTTCGCGAAAGTCGAGCCCAGTGCTGGAGAGGCGGGTCAGGTCAGCCGTCGTGGTGACGCGGAAACCGCGCAGCTTGGACAAGTAGCCCTCGTTGATCAGCTCGGGAAGCGAACGCGAGTAGACGATGCTCTCGAAAACGTCGTCGAGGCCCTTACCGTCGCCGCGCGCGGTGGTGGCCGTGAAGCCCAACAAAGTGCCTGACCACGCCGCGTCGAACGCGCCCAGCTGGCGCAAGACGCGCAGGTTGTCGTCGGCCGCGGCGTGATGGCACTCGTCGTAAACTACGAGCCCCAAGTCTCGGCCGCGCAGCACGCGCGCCAGCCGCTCTTCATGCAACGAGCGAATCGAGCAAACCAGCACCTTCGCGTCGTCGGCAGCGCGCTCGGCGCCCCGCTCGATGGCCACCACCTGCTGCTCGCCGAGCGCTTGCTGCAGCTTGTCGCGAGCTTGGAACAGCAGCTCTTCGCGGTGGGCCAGCACCAGTACTTGGCGCTGTGCCAACTGGGCCAGCCGTGAAAAAATTACCGTCTTGCCGGCGCCGGTGGGCAAGCAAACCACCATGCGTCGCAGCCCGCGCCGGCGCGCCGCCAAAACGGCGTCGATGGCTTCAGTCTGGTACGGCCGCAGCGTCACCTGCGGGAGTATAGTCGCCGCGTGAACGTAGCCGCCATCGACATTGGGACCAACTCCGTCCGCCTGCTGATTGCCGACAGCGCCGGTCGTGAAATCGAACGGCCCATGCGCATGACGCGGCTAGGGCAAGGCGTAGACGTCACGGGCGCGCTCGCTCCGGAGGCAATTGCCCGCACCACCGCCGTGCTGGTCGAGTACCGCGCCTTGCTCGAGCGCTGGGACGTGAGGCGGGTGCGAGCGACGGCCACCAGCGCCGCGCGGGACGCCCAGAACGGGCAGCAGTTCTTCGACGCGGCCGAGCTGGCCCTGGGCGTGCGGCCCGAGCTGTTGAGCGGCGACGAAGAAGCGCGTCTGTCGTTCCGCGGCGCGACGCACGGCCTGATGACCGAGCACGCGCCTTTTCTGATCATCGACCTCGGCGGCGGCTCGACGGAGTTCGTTTTGGGCACGACCGAGCCCCAGCAGCTGA
>JAYUYU010000784.1:0-3775 GCA_043752365.1 Myxococcales bacterium
CGAGGGCTGCGCCGTCATCGAACCCATCGACGGCGAGACCTCGCTGCGCGAGCGCATCATGCTCGGGCTGCGGCTTGCCGAAGGCTTTGACCTGGAAGCCGCAGCTAGCGAGCTTCAGGTGATTGCGCTACCGCCCGCGCGCCAAAAGGCGCTCGACCGGCTGCTGGCCAAAGGCCGCATCGAACTCGACCGACGCCGTCTGCGTATCCCCAAGCCACACTGGCTTTTCGCAGACGGCATCATCAGCGAGCTGTTGTAGAGCCGAATGGGCTCAGCGACGGCGACGCGCGAACGCAAGCCCAAGGCCAATCAGGCTAACGCCAAGCGCGAGGCCGGTGTTGACGCCGCCCGGCACGCTAACGCTACAGCTAGTGCTCTCCTCTGCGGGCTTGCTGCCCGTGCCGCCCGCCGGGGTCCCGGCGGTGCCAGTGCCGGCCGTGGTGGCGCTGCCGGCCGTACCAGTCACGCCGCCGGCTCCGGTGCCGCCAGCGCCTGGCACGGGCTTGGTGAACGTGCAGTACGGAGGCTTGCACACGGCGCCTTGGCCGGCGCACTTGCAGTCCGCGGTCGTCGTACACCAACCGTCTTTGCCGACGGGCGTCTGGGTCCCGGCTGGGTTACACGCAAAAGATTTGTCCCCCACGGGCGTTGCCGCCTGCTTGGTCCAATTGCACACCGCGTCGCCGCAGGCCGCGCCGGGGCAATCGATGTCGTTGAAACAAGCCTCGCCATCGGCCAAGGCCGTGGACGCGACGAACAACGAAACCGAACCAACCAAAGTTGCAAGCGTTCCGCGGAGCAATGCTTTCATACGAGTAAACCTCCAAAGGGGCTGTAGCACAGCAAACCCCTGCTCTACTTGGGAATGATGATGGGGTTGCAGTTCGTGAACTGAATCGAGGTTTCGACGCGAAAATGTGAGGCGGTAGTGTGCCGCTCGGCGTGGAACAGGTCGAGCGGGTAGGTTTTGCCGATCTCCAGCCCGAAGTCCTTGGCCACCCTATCCAGATTGATCGACCGGCTGCGCTCGGGGTGTAACCCACCAAGATCGATGCCCAGGTGCCCGTTCACGAACACCCACAGATCATCATCACCCGTGAAGGTGAAGACTTCTCCGCCCTTGTAGGCAAACTGGGTGTGCAGCTCGAACGTGAAGCTGAAGTTGTGGCCGGTGTTTTTGTAGTTGCCAAAGCCGTTGGCGTCGACCGGTCCGTCGATAGGAAAGAACGCGCCGTTGTCGTACGAAGCGATGCCGTCCGCACCCTGCGTGAGCGGCACCGTGAATTCTACCGCCTTGTTGACGCCATCGGTGTTGCGGTACCACTCGTCGAAGCGCGCACGATTGGTGGTTTGCGGGCCAAACATCGACACCAGCGGCATGTCCGCGGCAGGCTTGTAAACCGGCTTCTGATCCTTGCCGAGCAGGTCCTGCACGATGCCCACGGAAGCGTCGTCACCACCGAAGGCTTCGAAGTCAGGGTGACCGCCCTTCTCTTCCTTAGCCCGGAAGTCGCGCACGAGGCCGGTCAAGTTCGCCCCGCATTCGCCGTTGCCGTTGCCGTTGCCGTTGCCGTTGGAGCCTCCCAAACCACCGCCGTCGCCGGTGGACCCACTCAGGTTCAGCACGGGCTGACCCACCGGAATACCGGTGTTGGCCCCCGTGCCCACGTTGACCTGGCTATCGTCGGTCGAACCGCCGCACGCGGCGAAGCAAGGAACCAAGGCAAACAGCTGGATGAAGCGAAAAGGGGTCATGGCGAAAACCTCCAAGAGCCGGCTACCAAGGCTACTCTATGTACTGACGCTGCGCAGGCCGTGAAACGAGCTAACGCAGCTGCACACAAGCGCGCTCGCCCCCAACGCTGTAAAAATTCGCTCAGCGCCGATTTTCTCGCTCGTAGGCGCCGCGCGAAGTCGCCTCAGCGGTGCGCGCCTTGTCGGCCGCGCAACACGACTTGGTACTCACGCACGTCGAAGCCGCGCAGGGCATCGACGTGCTTCACCTGCAGGGCGTCCCAAGGAATGTCGACGATGTTCTGAGTCTCGTCGTCAATGAAATGATGGTGCGGAGTCAGCTTGGGATCGAATACGACCCTGCCCTCAGCCAGCACGAGCTCGCGAAGCAGCCCCTTTTCGACGAACAGGTTGAGCGTGTTGTAGACCGTCGCGCGCGACAACACGGGGAAGCGCTCTTTGACCCGCGCCCAAACCTGCTCGGCCGACGGATGTTCTTCGGTGGCGAGCACGTAGTCGGCAACCGCCACGCGCTGCGCAGACGGCTGAATGCCAACGCGCTCCAGGACTCCGACCACGCTGGCAGACATACGTTAGACTAAGTCTAAGGGTGGACACGGTCAAGCCAAGCCGCGCAATTCTCCCGTTGTTCGCGCGGTTTGGCAGGTCGGGCCGCGATGCTACCCTCGCGCTGTTTGCCTTTGCCCAGCACATGAAAAATTGGTTCGCCGGACGCTGGCAGGCGTTCTTGGGGTCATTCGATCCGGATGAGACCGCTTCGGGTTCCTCTCCTGGCCCGACCATCATTGCGGCCACCACCCTGGCCAGCGCCTTCGTCGTCATCGGCACCGTGCCGGCGCTGCACCGCATATCGCAAGCCACCGCCACCGTGCCGTGCGCGGTGCTGGCGTTGCTGGGCGGCGCACTGACGCTGACCGCCTACCGGCGGCGCTGCCGCGGCACCGTCGGCGCGCTCGCGACCTTGTTCGACAACAGCTGCTACGCGACGTCGTTGTCGCTGGCGGCGTTGACCACTTCCAACGGCTTCGCGATAGGCTTTGCGGTCGTACAGGCGCTGCTGTTGATGGCGTTTCCCGCCAGCCACTACGGTTTCAGCTTGCTGATGGCCGCGTCGCTGAGCTTACCGACGCTGCTACTTCTACTGTGGCACGGGGCCAACGTGACGGTCGCGCTGGTGCTGGTCGCTTCTTGCGTGTTGTCGACGTTCATGATGGTGAACACGCAGAAGCGTCGCGACCTGCTCGCGGGCGCCAAGCGTCTGGAACAAGCGTTGGGCGCCACCGACCAAATTCTGGACGTGGCGATGCAGCGCGCTCTGACCACGACGCTGCTCAACCTCGGAAATTTCCTGCACGAGCTGCGCAACGTACAGACGGCCGTACGCATGAATCTCGAGTTTTTGGACCGCGAGCGGCTGCCCCCGGAGGAGGGCGCAGCGGTGGACGACGCGCTGCTGGCGGCCAGGAGCGAGCAGGTACTACTCGAAGAAACGCTAGAAGAGCTGAGGCGCCAGGCTCAGCCGCGCGAAGGCACCGTGTTGGTGGTCGGGGAGGTGCTGGAGCGCACGCTGCGTGGCCGAGTCGCGGGCCTCAGCATCGATTACACGGACGACGCGCCCCGCTTCGAGGTGCACGGTGAGCCGGCACACCTGGCCACCGTTTTGCGAAACCTGCTGCGCAACGCCCGGCAAGCCGGCGCCACGCGGGCCACGGTCCAGCTGAAGTTCGAGAGCACCGCCCGCTCGGTGCGGCTCACGGTGAAGGACGACGGACCCGGTATCGCAGCCGAGCAACTAGGCAAGCTCTTTCAGCCCTTTACCATGTCCAGCAAGCCCGGCAGCACCGGGCTTGGCCTGTACCTGTGCCGCCGCTACATCGAGCTGATGCAAGGCGACATTCGGGTCGAGAGCCAGCTCGGCGCAGGCGCCTGTTTCACCATCCGCCTGCCGGGCAGAGTCCTAGTTTCCGAGCGCGAACCGTCGAGTGCTCTCGAGTCGGCTTGACGCACCGAGCAACGCACA
>JAYUYU010000785.1:0-9405 GCA_043752365.1 Myxococcales bacterium
GGGGGGGGCCCCCCCCCCCCCACGGCCGGCAAGAGCGAGCGACCGATTCGCCCACCGACGTCAGAAATGGTGATGACGCGACCGCTGCGTCGTCCAAAGCCTTCGACCACGGCGTCGCAAACGCGCAAGGCGACCGAGAGCGCCGGCGCCGCCAAACCCAGCCCGCGTGCACGCGACACCACCAAGCGCGCCGAGCCAGCCTCCCCCGCCCACAGCAGGTCGAAGGCAAGCGCGCTTTGCTCACCCACGAGCCCGACGCCAATGCCACCCGGAATGCCCCACATGGCCAGCGGCTTGACCAAGGGTCCAAACGGCTCACCCACGCGCTTGCCCGCGAAGCGCGCGAGATCGGGCAGTCGCAGCCGCAGCACGACCTCCTGCAGGTCGCCGCGACGACTTCGAAAACGCGGCACACCGCCGGATAAATCGACCGGAAACCGCAGTCCCGCAAACGTCAGCGACAAACGCTCGACGCTCAGCGGTCCAATCTCGATCGGCTCGTACAGTTCCATGCCGAGCGCGCCGCGCGTCACCGTGAGCCGCAGCGGAACGCGCGGATCTTCCGGCGGCCCGACGAGCGCCTTGGCGCTAGCGCTCTGGCGCGGCGGAACGGTGGAGGGTCGGACGGGAGAGCCCACTTAGGGCTGAAATCGTAACAGCCCCTGACCTAGGATGAGCAAATTCCGCGAAACCGCGGAAAAAGACAGCGGGTCAGTCCGCCGCGTCCGAGCCGGAGGAGGCCTTCTTCCGCATGCGCTTCAATACCTCGGGGAAGCCGCCCTTTTTCATGATGCGGTTGAAACTGGAGCGGTAGTTCGCGACCATGCTCGAGCCCTCGGTCACCACGTCGACGATGCGGCGGACATCGCCCTGGGCACGCACGACGTAGTCGATGCTCAACGGCTCCTCACGAGCGTTGGAGGTGCTGGTCGCGACGGTGCGCACCACTTCGCCGTCTTTGGCGGTCTCCGCGCCTTTGTACGCGACGTTGTAGCCCAGCGTCTTTTTCAGGTTTTTGCGGTAGCTGTTGCGGACCAACTTGGACAAAAGCTCGGTGAACTCCGCGCGCTCGGCCTCCGTGCGGTCGGCCCAATGGTCACGCAAAGCCGCCTCGGCCAGCACCCGGTAGTCGAGGACTTCGTTGAAGACCTTGTCGACCTCGGTGTCAGGCTTGCCTTGCTTGACTAGCTTCATCAGCTCCGTCTGCTTTGCCTTCACGAACTCCTCGGCGGGCCCTGCGGCGAGCGCCAACGGAGCAAGGGCCAACAGGGCTGAGCAGGTAACGAGCGTCAGAAAGGTACGACGAAGGGTCACGGTATTTCCTCGAAACGTTTGGGTTCCTTCAGCCTTATACGCAAGGGGCGGGCCGAACTTTTCTCGGGGCCGCACGATTTCGGACATTGCGGCTTTTGGTTGGAATTTTGGGGAGTTACGGCCCGTTGCCGTTCGGGTGCTGCTGGACGTCGGCGCCGCCCCCTGACAGCTGTGCCCGGCCGGCACACGTGACAGTGCCCCGCCGTTCACGGCTGGCTGGCGGCCGGGCCCATCAAGACACGAAACGCGGCGCCCCTGCCCGCTTCGCTTTTGACGTGGATCAGAAAGCCGTGTTCGTCAGCGATGCGCTTAACGACGGCAAGGCCTACGCCAGAGCCCTGACTGCGAGTGGTGAAGAATGCGTCGAACAAGCGTGGCATTTGCGCCTCATCGATGCCGACGCCGTGATCAAGGACTGAAAGCTCCACGCCGTCGGCGTTGCTGGTCACCGAGACCTGCACCTCTTCACCAGCCTCACTGGCCTGAACGGCGTTCCGAACCAAGTTCCACACGAGTTGACGCAGCTGGGCGTTGTCGGCTCGCACTCGCGCGGGTTGGCCATCGGTGGCAAAGGTCACGTTCACGTCTGAGATCGCGCGGCCGGACTTGCTGGCGAGCGCCACCACCTCACGCGCGACCGTTGCGGCGTCCACGATGGCCCAGTCGGGTTTCCGCGGCTTGGACAAATCCACCATGTCGGTGACCAAGTCGTTCAGGCGATTGGCTTCGCGCTGAATGATTTCGCATAGCTGTCGGTCCTCCTCGTCGAGCCCTTTGCCCGAGCGCAAAAGCTGGACCGAACCTGCGATCGAGCCGAGTGGGTTGCGGATTTCGTGCGCCAGCCCTGCCGCGAGTCGACCAAGCGCGGCCATGCGCTCTGCTTGCTCGGCGCGCTCGTTGGCCGCAATCAGCTCACCACCGGTCCAGCGCAAGCGGTCCGCCAAGGTTCCGGCCAGCAGCATGACCACCACCAGCACCAGCAAGTTTACCGTGACGTAGAACGAAAGCTCTTCCGACGACGGCAAGAACATCGCCGGCGGCTGATCGGGCGGCGGCAAAATCCAGCGCTTGGCCAGCGCGGTGACGATGGCACCATAACAAATGCCTCCGGACACAGCCGCAAGGCTGGCGCCGCGCATCCCCGTGAGCGCGGCGCCGACCAGGCAGCTGAGGCCGTAGAAAGAAGTCGCTCCGCTGGCGGCGCCGCCCGTCAGATAGACGATGGCGGTCCACGTCACCTGGTCGAGCACGAGCTGCGCGTCCGCCAACAGCTCGACGTGCTTCCCGCGCCGTAAAATTGCCGCATACAACGCGGTCAGCAAGAACCCGCTGCCGAACGTGAAAAGGCCCGCCCGCAGCGTGTAGTAGCGCGCCTCGTACTGCCCGCCCAAGTACAGCGAGCCAACCAGCGCCAGCGCGATGCTCATGAACAGCAAGCGCGCCCCCGTCAGCCACGCCAGTCGCCGCGGCAACGCGGGCGAACCAACCATTTCCGGAATACCGAGCGTCAGCTTCAAGGGGATTTAGGGGTCAGGGGTCAGGGGTCTGTCGAACGAGGGAATAGGGACTAGCAGGGGTAAGTGCTCAGTGGTGCTGGGCAACAATCCAGGCGAGTCGCGTGCCGGTGGTGCGCTGCCGCGGCGTCAGCCGCGGTAGCTCAACGAAAAATTGAGAAACATCGAAGTCGAGCTCCGCCGCGTGAGGGGAGGCTCAGCCGAATTCACTTCGGCTGAGGGGGGCGGCGCGTGCCGCCCCCACCAGGTCAGTCGGCCTTGATACTGCCGGCGAGGGAGAAGATCGGCAGGTACATGGCGATCAGCACCACGCCGACCATGCCGCCGACGCCCACCATCAAAATTGGCTCCAGCGCCGAGGTCAAGGCTGCCACCGCAACGTCGGTTTCTTCCTCGTAAAAATCCGCGATCTTATTGAGCATCTGATCGAGCGCGCCCGTTTGCTCGCCGACGGCGATCATCTGCACGACCATGTCCGGGAAGACGCCCGTGGCGGCCAGCGGCTCGGCCATGTTCTTGCCTTCGCTGATCGACTGCCGGACGTTCATGATGCCCGACTCGATGATCACGTTACCGGAGGTCCGGGCGCAGATTTCGAGGGCGTCCAGGATGGGCACGCCGGACTGAAGCAAGGTACCCAGCGTGCGAGTAAAGCGCGAAACCGCAATTTTCCGCAGCACCGGGCCCATGATGGGCAGCCGCAAAAAGGTTTTGTGGAAGAAGCGCTTACCTTGAGGCTGACGGTTCGTGTAGGTGACGCCGACGATCAGGCCGATCAAGCCAACGATCAGGAACGGCAGGTAGCTGACGAACCCGTTCGAGATCGCGATTAGCGCGCGCGTCAGCGCGGGCAGATTTTCGGCGCCACCGCCGAACTCGGCGAACATGCCCTCGAACGCCGGGATTACGAAGGTCAAAAGGGTCGCCATCACGCCGATGGCGATGACGATGACCACCGACGGATAGACCATGGCGCCGCGCACTTGGCGCACGAGCTTCTGGCGCTTCTCCAAGTAAATGGAGAGGCGGCTCATGATGCTGTCCAAGATGCCGCCCACTTCGCCGGCGTGAACCAGGTTGGTGAACAAGTCGTCGAACACGCGCGGATGACGCCGCAGCGCCTCGGAGAACGTCGCACCCTGCTCGACGTGGCTCTTGACGTCCTTGAGCACGACCGCGAAATGCTTGTTCGACTGCTGACTGCTCAGGATGTCCAAGCACTGAATCAGCGGTAGACCAGCGTCGATCATCGTGGCGAACAGGCGGGTGAAGGTGACGAGGTCCTTCGTGCCGACGCCACTGCCGAACTGCATCGCGAAGACTGCGGACTTCTTCTTGACCTTGACCGGGTTGAGCTGCTGCTGGCGGAGCTTGTTGTTGACAGCGTCTTCGCTGTCCGCCTCCATCACGCCCTTCTTCACCTCTCCAGAGCGTGCGCGGGCTTCCCAAGTAAACTCAGCCATGAAGTTGTTAGCCTAATCCTGCCACGTAAGAATAACGGGCTCGTTTGCCCACGGTCAAAGAACGGACAACCGGCTTGGGTCAAAAGCCACAAAACGCTCCCATTTCAAAGATCTTGCAGCGGCTGGTCATCGACGCCGGCGTCGCGCCGGCCGCCACGGCCGGTTATGTAGGCGCTTGCATGTCTGCGGAGGTCGGCGCCGCGGGCCAGCTTCCCGAGGGCGAAGTGAGCCCCACCACGGTCTTCGACTTGGCTTCCGTGAGCAAGCCGCTCGTGGCCTGCACCTTGTTGCGGCTGGCAGGCCGCGCCGAGCTCGATCTCCGCGCACCCCTCGGGGAGCTTTTGCCGGAGGCGCGTGGCGCGCGCTCGCAGGATGTTCCGCTCGAGCTCTTGCTCGCCCACCGCGCCGGCCTGGACGCGCACAGGTCCCTATTCGCGGTGCTGTTCGCCGGTCACGCGGTGCAGCGCGGCCGCGCCCTGTCGCTCGCGGCGGACGCGCGCCGCGGTGACTGCAGTGGGTCGCCGCCGCCCTCGGGTTTTCCGCCGGTTTACAGCGATCTTGGCTACTTGCTGCTTGGCGCGGTGATTGAGCAGGTGACGGGTCGGTCACTGGACGAGGTGGTCGAGCGCGAGGTCGCCGCGCCGCTCGGGCTGGCGCTCGGCTCTGCCCGTCAGCTGCATCGCCGGCGTGCCAGCTTCACGCGCGACGTCGCTCCGACCGAGGTGGTACGCGCGCGCGGCGGCTGCGTCCGCGGTATCGTCCACGATGAGAACGCCTGGGCGCTGTCCGGCCACGGCGCATCCGGCCACGCCGGCCTGTTCGGAACCGTCCACGATGTCCTGGCCTTTGGCCTGGCACTGCTGGAGGCTTTGGCGGGCCGCAGCCAGTGGCTCAGCCGCGACAGCCTGTGGACCTTGGTGAAGCCCCGACCGGGAGGCACCTTGCGCGCCGGCTTCGATGGCAAAACGGCGGGCGCGTCGGCGGCCGGAGGGCTGTCCGGCCCGGAGACGTTCGGCCACCTGGGCTTCACGGGCACTAGCCTTTGGTGCGACCCAGGGGCCGGAATTGCCAGTGTTTTGCTGACGAACCGAGTGCATCCGACCCGTGATAACCCTCGCATCCGGGTCGCCAGGCCGCTCGTTCACGACGCGCTGTTCGCTGCCGCAAAGGCGGTGTTGCCCGGCCCCCCCAACCCATGACAGGATCGGGGTCGTTCATTTCCGGCGGGAAATGTACAGGCGACCGTCGTTCATGTGGAAGCTGACCATCGAGGATGACCAGGCGAACCGAACGCTCGTTCCCTTGGCTCGCGACGAGTACTCGATTGGTCGGGGTGAGGACAACACTGTCCGCCTCACCGAGCGCAACATCTCGCGTCGCCACGCCCGCTTAGCGCGCGACGCCGAGCGCTGGGTCGTGTTCGACGCTGGGAGCTACAACGGCTGCTACGTCAACGGCGCCCGCGTCAACCAACGCCACGACCTCGCGCACGGTGATCTGGTGCAGCTGGGCGACTACCGGCTGGAACTGGTCGACGAAGCGCTGGAGCAACCGGCACCGGGCTTCGACAGCAAGGCCACGGTCCCGGCCGCGCCCCGTTCGCAGGCCCTGCTCGGTCAACCCGACCGCTTGGTGATGCTGGTAGGGCCGACGCCCGGCGTGGAGTACGCGCTTAACGCGACGCCCCGCAATGTCATCGGCCGCGGTGAAGAGTGTGACATTTCGGTGAATCACCCGTCGGTGAGCCGCGTCCATGCGGAGGTCCAGGCGCTGGGGGACGGCCGTTACGAGCTGGTCGATCGCGAAAGCGCCAACGGCATTCGCGTCAACGGCGTCGAGCTACCACGCGGTCTGCTCGACGCGCGGGACAACATCGAGCTCGGAGACGTCATTTTCAAGTTCATTCCCGCGGGTGACGTGTACGTGCCCGGCGCGGACGAGAGCCACCAGATTTCCGCGCTCGGCGGCTTCGAAGCTACGCCCGGTGAGCCACACGGCATGTCGACGGGCGCGAAGGTGCTGGTTGGCCTTGGCGCTTTCGCGCTGCTGGGCACGTTGGTGGTGGTGGCAGTCTCGGGCGGCGACGAACCGGCCGACGTCGGATTAATCGCGCCGAAGAGTGAGCAGACCGACGCCAGCGCCAAGCTGCTCACCGAAGCCAAAGCCCTGCTGGACAAGGGCGACGCGACCGCTGCCCGCAGCCGCGCCAATCAAATTCCCGAAGACAGCAACCTGCGCGACACACCAGAATTTCGCGCCATCCAGGCCACCTGGGCCGATGAACTCCTCGGCCGCGCCAGCCAAGCCGACGACCCAGCCCAGAAGCGCGAGTTATTGGAAGAGGTCGCGCGCGCCACGGCCGTCGACTCGATTCGTCGCAAACGCGCCGCCAACGATTTGGCCGCTCTCGGTGGTGAGACCATCGACGTCAACGAGCTACCGAGCGCCCCACGCGTCGTGCGCAGCGGGCAAACCGAGAAGAGCGCGGCGGCGAGCAAGCCAAACGAACCTCAGCGAACGCCCGAAGCGCCCCCCGAGTCCGGCCCCGCGGCGAAGGTCGCGGCGGGGCCCGCGACTTTGGTGCGCAAGAATCCCTTCGATGATCCAGGCGCGGCCGAAATTCCGGTGGCGCCCGATCCCGCCGCCGAGCGCGCCAAGCAGATCCAAACCAAGAATCAGCTGCTGGCCAAGTCACGCAACGGCTCCGCCACCGACGCGGACTTGAAGCGACTGCTCGCTCTCTGCCGCGCGCTGGGTGATGCCTCCTGTAGCAACTGAAACAACGTCGCCACGCGCAGTCTTTGGCTCGCGGCCAGTGGCGGCGGCGTTACTGGTCGCGGCAGTAGCGCTCGCGCTGGAGCTAACGCCGGGCCTCGCCCGCTTTCGGCTCTTCGGCAAGCGCCCGACGCAGGAACCCGCCGTGGCCGTAGCGGCTACCGTGCCGGCAAGCTCGGTCGGCGAGAGCAAGCTGGGGCTCGAGACTACAGCCCCGCGCGCCGCGCCCGGTACGGCTGAGCTCGCGCCAGCCCAGGCAGAGGAGGCAAAAGCTCTCGAACAAGCGCCGCCCGTGCCGTTGCTCGATCCGACCGGCAAGGCGCTCGATGGCTTCTTCGCGGCGCTGTCCCGCACCGAGCAGAAGCAAGCGGGCGCCGTCACGCGCATTGCGCACTTCGGCGACTCGATCATCGTGAGCGACTACGTGTCGGGCACGCTGCGCCGTAAGCTGCAAGCCACGTTCGGCGACGCGGGTCACGGCTTCGTGCTGATCGCCAACGCTTGGCCGGCGTACTTTCACAACGACGTGAGCCGCTACGCCACGGCGGGCTTCAACGTCAGCCGCATCGTAGGGCCGTACGCGGCCGACGGCTTCTATGGCTTGGGCGGCGTGTCGTTCAGCACGCCGCCCAACGTGCTGTCGCGGGTCGGCACCGCCGAAAGCGGCGACTATGGCCGCAAGGTCTCGAGCTTTACGCTCTACTATCTGGAGCAGCCGAACGGCGGAACGCTCGAGCTCTCCGTCGACGGCGCGGCGCCAAGCGAGCTTTCCACCGCCGGCGCCGCCATCACGAGCAAAGCGCACGTCGTGAAGGTGGCCGACGGCCACCACCAGCTGAGCCTGCAAACCAAGCGCGGCACCTCCCGCCTGTTCGGCATCGCGCTGGAACGCGAGGGACCGGGCGTCGTGCTCGACGCTCTCGGCGTGCAGGGCGCGCGCATTCGCTTCATGGACAAGCAGGACGACCGGCATTGGGCCGACCAACTCCAGCTGCGCTCCCCCAACCTGCTGGTCTACGAGTTCGGCGCCAACGAAAGCACCGACGGCTTCTTGTATCCGATGGCGGACTACCACCGCACCATGCAAGACGTGCTGGAGCAAGGCCGTCGCGCGCTGCCAGGCTCGTCCTGCTTGGTGATCGGCACCATGGATCGCGCGGCCAAGGTGGGCGATGAAATCGTCAGCTTGCGCGTTATGCCCGACTTGCTGGCCAACCAGAAGCAGGCCGCGCTGGACGCCGGTTGCGCCTTCTTCGATACCTGGACCGCGATGGGCGGCGCGCGCTCCATGCCGCGTTGGGTCAGAAAAGGCCTAGGACAGGCCGATATGACGCACCCAACCGCCGTAGGCGCCGAAATCATCGGTACCTGGATTTACCGAGCGATTTTGCAGAGCTACCAGCGCTACGGCAAGTCGACGCGCCCCGCCGAGTAAGCGTCGAGCACGAGCTTCGCCAGCGCGCGCCCCAGCGCTTGGTAACCCCTTGGGGTTAGATGCAATCTGTCCGGCTGCGCGAGTCGTTCTTTGGCCTTCAGGCCGCGGGCGAAGCTGCCCTCGCCACCCATTAGCTGCTGCAGGCTGACGTAGCTACAGCTGAGCGAAGCCGACGCTTTCTGCAGGACGGCCGAGACTTCGGCCACGCGCGGCACCGAGCCGTCGCCCAGCGGCGCGTCGGTTGGGCCGAGCACCAGGCAGGACGCGCGTGGCGCGCCGAGACGCATGCGCCGCACGAGCTTTTCCAGATGTGCCGCGTACTTGTCGACCTTGACGGCGTCGAACGCTTCGTTGGTGCCGAACGAAATCACGAACAGCTCGGGCGCACGACGGGCGACCTCGTCCGCGAACGCCGCCTCGTTCCAGGCCAATGGCGTCTCCAAACGCGCGCCGTCGATGCCGGCCGTATCCAGGACGATGCCAGGCGTTTGGCGTTCGATGACCAGGCCAAAGAAGCGCGCCCCACCGCGCGCGGCGCTCAGCAGCAGCGGGCTCTTGAGCGGGGCCGCCAGCGTGAGATGCGTGATGCCGGAGGCGGCGACTTGGGCGGGAGTTTTGACGTCTACGCGCTGTGTGTGACCGCCGAGCTCGACCACGAAGCTCGAGTCGAGCGGCAGCGTGTACGACAGCTCGAAGCTGGCGAGTTCGTCCCCACCCGCCGCGCGAGCCACGACCTGCGCGAAAAAGCTGGCGTCGGCTCCCGGCGTAGCCCGCGTGCCGGCCAAACCAAAGACGCCGTCGTCCTGCAGCGCGCGCCGCGCCGGCGGATCGGGGTCGATGTTCCAGGCGCCGTCCCGCGCCACCTTCACGCCGTCGTGCCGATACGGCTTGCTGCCGATGCGCA
>JAYUYU010000786.1:0-3765 GCA_043752365.1 Myxococcales bacterium
GGTGCCGCGGAGGGTGCGACGGGCGGCGCCACGACCGGCTTGGTCTCCAGCGGTGCCCCTGTCAGCTCGCGGGCTGACGCTTCGGCGGCGGCCGGAACCGGCGCACTGGGCACCAGCTTGACTCCCGCAAGTCGCGGCCAAGCGATGCCGATCGCGAAGCCTACGAGCGCAATGACGCCGACGCGCCCGAACTTGACGCTGTCGTCCCGCGAGCCGGGGACTTCGACCTTCACGGCCTGTCGCTTGTCGGTAGCCGTTGCCAGGGACGCCTCCCCGGAGACGTAGCACGTCGCGAAGCCGTCAAAAAGCGTAGGCTTTTCGACGATTCAGCAAAGACGGTGCCCGAGGGCTGGAAAGTCCGCCTGGATTTGAGCAGGATGGGGGCTCGGGAGCAAATGAAGGTCTGCCAGCCGTGCAAGCTGAAGTATCCGAACGACAGCACGGCCTGCTTCCTTTGCGGGGGCCCGCTCTCGGCGCTTCAGGATCCGCTGATCGGCACGACCATCGCCGGCCGCTACCTGATTGAAGAGGCGATTGGCGAAGGCGGCATGGCCACGGTCTATGCCGCGCGCCATCGCTTGGTCGACAGGCCATGCGCCGTGAAGGTGATGAGCCCGTCGCTCGCCAAGAACGAGGTCATCCGCGAACGCTTCCGGCGCGAAGCCAAGGCCGCGCAGAAACTCGCTCACCCCAACATCATCGAGATCTTCGACCAAGGCGAGACGCCCGAGGGCCAGCTGTACCTGGTGATGGAGATCCTGCAGGGGCAGACGGTGGCAGACTTGCTGGAGAAGCAGGGCTCTGTGCCGCTCGATCGCACGCTGTCGATTGCGATTCAAATCGCTCGCGCTTTGGCGCGCGCCCACGACCTCGAGGTCATTCACCGCGACCTGAAGCCCGAGAACATTTTCTTGGCAGAGGGCGTCGACGACTTCGATCGCGTGAAATTGCTCGACTTCGGCATCGCGCGCTCGATGCAAGATACGCGACTCACCGGCGCCGGCGAAGTGTTCGGCACGCCGCAGTACATGGCCCCCGAGCGCATCACCAGCATCGACGCGGGCCCGAGCGCGGACTTGTACGCTTTGGGCGTGATTCTGTACGAAATGCTGTGCGGAACCCTGCCCTTCGACGCCACCGACGTAACGACGTTTTTCATCAAGCATCTGAAAGAGATGCCGCCGCCGCCGCGCACCCGTGACCCGTCGATTCCCGAGCAAATCGACAAGCTCATCATGGAGCTGCTGGCGAAGGATCCGAAGGACCGCCCGGTAGACGCGCACCGGGTTCACGGCGACCTGCTGGGCATCGCGGGCGCGATTGGTATCCGGGTGCCGGGCGAGGCGTTCAGCGAAGAGGCTTCGTCGCGCGCCCCGGCCAAGACCTTGCCGCCAGCGGCGATCGATCAATGGGTCAAGCGCACGGCGGTGTTCGAGCGCATGCTGGCTACCGCATACTTGGGAGCGCGACCCAGCGAGGTCGAGCACCTGTTCAGCGAGGTGAAGCGGCTAGTACGCGAGATCAGCGAACTGCGGGCCAAAGCGGTCGCCGATCAGCGCTCGCTCGAGAGCATCGAAGCGCGCGGCCGTGAAACCCGGCAACGCTTTGGTCACGCCGTGGACGCGCTGGGCGTCGACGCCAGCAAAGCGCGCGACGAGCTGAAGGCGGCGCTGGCGCGTTCCGTCGCCGCGCAAGCGGTGGTCACGGGTCAACGCGAGAACATGAAGCCTGCCATGGCAGAAATCATGCGTTGGGAGGGCCGTTCCGGCATGGCCGAGCCGTACCGTGAGCTAGCAGCCGCGTACCGCGCGGCAGCAGACGTGACCGACGCTTGGCTCGTGGCCAAGGTCGAAGCGCAAGCCGCCGTGCGCGACCACGCGCAGCGCAAGACGGAGGTCGATGATCTGGAATTTCAGATCAAAGAGCTGCGCGCAGCGCTCGCCGCGCAAAGCGAAGGCCAAGAGCGCGAAGAAGAAAACTTTCAGCGCGGCGTCAGCGAAGCCGGCAAGCGCGCCGACGAGCTAGATCGCGAGCTACTGGAAATGGCGAGCCGCTTCTGCGCGCCACTGCGCAGCCGTCCAGAGCTAACGGACTTGTTCCACGAGCTGGAAGCCGACGCCGCCGCTTAAAGCGGCAGCCAATTCCCAGCCTGCACGAAAAGACGCACACTCACCCCAATTGCGAGGGGGTCGGAGAAATGAGAAAGCTTGAAGGAGCATGACTTTGCGTCGCTTCGGAATCGGACAAGGTACTGTCGCTTGGTTCGTGGTCGGCTCGCTGCTGCTCGGCAACGCTTGCTCGAGCGACTCGAACGTAAATTTCGATCCACCGCCGGCGTCCGGTGACGGCGACGGAGGCAGCGCTGGCAGCAAACCCGGCGGCGCTGGTAACGCTTCAGGGGCCGCCACAAGGGGCGGCAGCAGCAGCTCGGGTGGCGGCAGCAGCTCGGGCGGCGACAGCGTGCAGGGCGGCAGCAGCAGCAGCGCTGGGGACGGCAGCGCGGGCAATCAAGCAGGCAGCAGCGCTCAAGGTGGCAGCGGCGGCACTGCGAACACGGGCGGCATGGCCGGCATGGCCGGTTCCAGCGCAGCGGGTGCGGGCGGCAACGGCGGCATGGCAGGCATGAGCGGCACGGCGGGCATGAGCGGCATGGCAGGCGCGTCGGGCAGCGGCGGCAGCGGCGGCAGCGGCGGCAGCAGCGCCTGCGTGTCCAAGCCCGAGGTCTGCGACGGCGTCGACAACGACTGCGACACCCACAAAGACCCGGCTGGCACCTGCCCGGAGGGTTGCACCGGCGCCACGTTGGGCGGGCACACCTACTATTTCTGCGGCGTCGTGGCCTCGGCCGCCGCCGCCGCGCAGAAATGCGACGGCTTTGGCATGGCCATGACCAGCATCAATTCGGCAGCAGAAAACGCGCTCGTGGTAGCCACGCAAAAGGGCTCCAGCTGGCTCGGCGGCAGCGACCTGCTCGAGGAGGACCATTGGCTCTGGGCCGATGGCACGGTGTTCCGGGACGAAGGCCCCATTTCGGGCGTTTACCAAAACTGGTCCGCAGGGCAGCCGAACAACAGCGGCGGTGGCGAAGACTGCCTGGTCATCGTGGCCGCTGGCACGTGGAACGACCTGGCCTGCGACGTCACCAGCGCCACCTTCCGGGCGACCTGCGAGTCGACGGGGCCGTAAATTTCTCTAGAAATTCGCGCTCTAGGCAGTCTGCGCTGAAGTCTGGCGGCAACGGGCCGTTCCATGAATGGGACGTGCGAGTTTTGCGCACCTTGTCCCACGAGGGCTCCAGATGGCTGAAGCGGCGCGAGTGATCGAAACGGCTACGGTACCCCAAGCGGTTCTGGACGAGCTGAGCTGGCGAGTTTCGCAAGGCAAGGTCGACTTGCCGCTCTTGCCCGGCATCGCCATGGAGGTGACGAACGTCGCCGCTCAAGAGAACGCCGACGCGCGGGTGATCGCCGAGCTATTGCGCAAAGATCAGGCGATCGCGGCGCACGTACTGCGCGTCGTTTCGTCGCCCGTTTACAGCGGGCGCACGCAAATTGTCTCGTTGCAGCAAGCGGTGGCGCGCCTAGGCGTGCAAAAAATCCGCGAGATTGCGCTGGCCATCGCGTTTCGGGTCGGCGTGTTCAAGCTCAAGGGCTTCGAGGCCGAGATCACGGGCCTCTTCCAGCACTCGGTCAGCGCTGCCATGTTCGCGCAAGAAATCGCGCGGGTAACTCGGCGCAACGTCGAAGACGCTTTCATGTGTGGCCT
>JAYUYU010000787.1:0-3760 GCA_043752365.1 Myxococcales bacterium
CTCCACGCGACGCATGAACAGGTCGCAGATCCAGTTGGCCAGGTTCAAGTTGTGGGTGCGGCGCTGCGCGTCGCCGCTGTTGTCGCGCAGCTCGAGGAACTCTTCCACGTCTGCGTGCCACGGCTCGAGGTACACGGCGCAGGCGCCCTTGCGCTTGCCGCCCTGGTTCACCGCGGCCACCGACGCGTCCAACGTCTTCAGCCAGGGCACGATGCCGCTCGAATAGCCATTGGTCGACTCGATCAGCGAGCCGCGCGAACGCACGCGCGAGTAGGACAGGCCGATGCCACCCGAGAACTTCGAGAGCAGCGCGACGTCGGTGTACTTTTTGTAGATGTCTTCCAGGTGGTCGCCGGGTGAATCCAGCAAAAAGCAGCTGGAAAGCTGCTCGTGACGCGTGCCTGAGTTGAACAGCGTGGGCGAGCTGGGGATGTACTCGAGCGACGAGAACAGCCGGTACATTTGCAAGGCTTCCATGACCGTCTCGGACAGGGCGCAAGCCACGCGCAGGAAGAACTGTTGAGGCGTCTCGATGACCTGGCGCGTCTTGGGGTTGCGCAGCAGGTAACGGTCGTAGACGGTTCTCAGGCCGAAGTACTCGAAGCGATCGGTCTTCTCATTTTCGACCGCGTCGTTCAGCTTGCGCTGCGCGCGGGTTACGAAATCGAGCACGCGGTCGTTCACCAAGCCCAGGCGATGCCCGAGGCCAATCGACTGAGAGAAGGAGTGCACGTCTTGGTGCATCACTTCTTTTTCGATCAAGGTGGCAAGCAGGCGAGAGGCGAGCCGCGAGTACTCGGGCTCCTCTGCGATCAAACTGGCGGCCGTTTGGATCGAAAGCTGGTCGAGGGCTTGGGTGGTGGCGCCGTCGAACAGACCTCCGATGGTCTTGAGCGCGACTCGCATCGAGTCGACACGGCCCAGGCCCACGGCGCTGCGGCTCACGGCTTTGACGATCTTGTTGACGTCGACCGGCTCCGCGTCGCCGTTGCGCTTCTTGACGCGCATGGCCGTGGCTGGAGCCATGCCACTTTGACGGATACCGCTGTCGCGGCTGGGGGTTGCTGACTCGTCTTGAGCTTCCGTCTGCGAAACCGGTCCGCCGACGCCAAATGCCTGCACCATGTTGTCTCTCCCTCGGAATCAGTGACGTGCGATTCCAGCCCGCACGTCGGCCACTCAGCCAGGCAAGCGCCTGACCGACTCGACTCAGTCTTCACCTACGCTGCCGGCCTGTTGCCCTGCCGGCACGAGTAGGAATGGAAATGAAATGCCCGGTGCTGGCGAAGGTCTGCCAGACCACCGAGCTAGCTGTGGTCACACGAATCGTTTAAGGAGGGCCCGGGACTGCTGCCGGGCTCTCTACTGAGCGCCTTCGTAGTGCTGACCGGCTGGCCAGCGCTCGAAAGCAGAGGGGCAACATATTGTGGTTACACCTGTTCAGTCAACCCATATCTAGGGGTCTACTAAACAAAAGACCGGGTAGTGAGATGTTCAGCGACCGTTGACAGCCGCCCAAACGGCGCTCTCAGCACCAATATCGGGGGGGAGCGCGCGTTCAGCATTAGCGGCTGCGATTCTCAAGCTGTTTACGTCGAGTTTGGTCTCGCTCTCGGCACCCCAAAACGGGCAGAAGGGCGCTTCAGCCAGCGCTTCCAGCAAGGGCAAGCGCAAGAGCCCTGCTCGTTCTTCGACCAAGTGAATGAAGCGCAGGGTCCGCAGCGCGTCGAACCAAGTCAGCAGGCGCCGCACGCGCACGCGCGCGTCAGGTGAAGCGTCCAGCATGCCTTGCAGGGCTTCGAAGGCTTGCAGCTCGTCCAGCGCGCTCGACACCGCGCCCACGGTGCCCGAGTCGAGCGCTGCGTTCAGCCACGCGAGCAGAGCCTCGGCGTCCCGCATCAGCACAGCCTGCTGGAACGCGGCCAAAGTTACGCGCAATAGCTCGAACACCCTCGGGTGATACGTCGAAAGCGCACCGCCGTTTGCGACCACCTGGCCCACCTTGCGACCCGTCCCGAAGGGCACACGGTCGGAGGTGCGGCTGCGGAGTCGGATGGGCTCGCACGCGGGCCGGTGCAGCGCTCCGACCTTGGCCAACTTGTCCAGTAGGTAGAAGTCTTCACCCGCGTTTCGGCGCGGAAAGCCCCGTACTTCGGCGTACGCCTCGGCCAGCACGGCCATCGAGCTGCCCATGCTTTCGTAGGCGTAGGGCGAGCCTGCGGCCGCCAAGCCGAGCGTGTAATAGCGCAACGAAATTTCGTAGTTGGCGGTGGCGCTGTCGATCGCGGCGTCACCCGAAGGGGTATGCCAAAATGGCAGCGTCAGCGCGACGCGTCGCACACCGTCGGGCGTCAATGGCGCGATCGTCGGGAACGTCTGAAAGTAGCTGGCGGGCGGCTGAGCGTCAGCGTCCGTCGTGGCGAGCCAGGGTGAGGTGACGCCGTCCAGCTGCTGGAGTTGCAACGCCAGATCCATCCCGATGCGGCGCGCCAGGCCCACGCCTTCACCCAGCGGCATGCGCTTGCCCGGTGAAGCGCGGTCGATGACGAGCAGATCGAAAGGGCCGGGGCGACCCAAAATCGCGCTCGCCACCGAGCGTTCGAGCGGCGGTAGTTGTTGCCGAGGCACTAGCCGGTCGGCCAACACGTGCAACAACCGGGCGTTCGCCTCGTGCGTGGCGACGGTCGCGTCGTCGGTCGCGTTAACGACCACGATGACAAGGACGCGGCCGGTAGCGCCGCTTAGCGCGGGGGCGAGGTTCTCCAGGAAGCTCTCGTCTTCGCGCTGCAGCGGCACCACCACCGCGGCCGAATACTGCGTGTGCAGCTCGCGGCCCCACGCGGCCTCCGGCTCTGCGTAGCGCTCCAAGTACTTGCGAAGCGCCAGCTCGGACATTTGCTTCGGCCAACTGTAGTCGCTTGGCGGAGCGAGAGGGAATCAACAGGGAGACGGGGAAGAAACCGCATTGGATGCCTCGCGGGCCGGCTCGCTGTTATCTCGCTCCCGAGCGTAAGGCGAGTCAGGGTTTGACGAGCGTGCCGGCAACGCGGCGCCCAATGGCGCCGAACACGGGCCGGTAGCCGTAGTCGCTGCGCGACTCGTCCTGCGTGTTGCGAGCGCAGATGGAGCCGAGAACGCTACGCCTGCCCAGCTGCTGCGCCACCGCCAGCTCGCGCAAGGCGGGGTAGCCCTTGCCCGAATACTGCGTGATGCCGGCGGGCCCGCCGCCTGGCGGATTGCACAGCGAGCTGTTCCGCACGCCGTCTTCGGCGAAGCAGTCGCAGCCCTTGTACTCGTCGAACCGCGCTTGATCGCAGACGACCGGCGCGGGGAGCGGGAACGTGCAGGCGTATTGCAAGTCACGCGCGTACGTCACGTGCTCGTGACCGTTGATGGCGTTGGCGACCGGATCGGTCGAGGTGCTGTCGACCATCGCGTCATTGGTGATTGGGTTCTTGCCGCTGCGGTCGTCGGTGGACTCGCGCATGAACGGATCGGTTGGCTCGACGTATTGCTCGGGGTCTCCCACGATGACCGACCAGCGCTGCTTGCGGGTCAGCTCGGCGGCGGTCATGTACTCGAGCGTGTCGCCCGCGAGGCTCTCGGCGGTCGCCAGGTCTTGCCATGGCACGCCGCCGATCACGGCCAGCGTGAACAACGACCGATCGCGGTTGACCGCACCGCGGTGGAAGAGCGGATTGGGCACCAACACGCCGGCGCGATTGAGCACCTCGCCGTCGCCGAAGCCGCTCACGTAGCG
>JAYUYU010000788.1:0-9379 GCA_043752365.1 Myxococcales bacterium
TTGCGGCAGCGAGATGGCGCGCGTGGTGGTGTCGATACCGACCACGCTTTCGTTGGTGTTGCCGAAAATATTGTTGGTGGCAAAGATGTACTTGCCGTCGGGCGTGAACGGCGCCCAAGCAAAGCCGCGCCAGTCGCTGCCGCCATTGCCGTAGGGCGTGTTCGGATTCGGAAAGTCGCTCAGCAGCGTGAGGTTGCCGGCGCTGTCGACCTTCGAGATGCCACCGTTGGTGCTGAAGGCCGAGTGCGAGGTCGCAAACTTACTGCCGTCCGCCGACATGGAGTGGCAAAGCGGGCAGCCGTTGACGTTCGGAAACGCCTTGGCAGCCGCGATGTCACCGCCAGGGTCGAGGCGCATGATGTCGGAGCCGCCACCGTACTGCGTGTAGAAGATTTTGCCGCGCAGGGGCGTGCTCGAGAAAACGACCGTCTTGGAAATCGGGTTCTTTAACGCGCCGGCGACGATGCGCTGCAGGGTGACTTTGCCGGTGCCGCCTTTGGCCGTGCGTTCGAAGAACCCCCACTGGTCGCGTGTGAAGCTAAAGCGCTGATTCGCGCTCGACGGCACGATCTTCGACCACGAGAACGTCGGCGCACCGACGGCCGGGTACGTGAGCGAGATCTTTACCGAGCTGGCAGCGCTGCCCCCCTCGTCCCATTGCAACACCGGCGGCTTCAGAGCCAGCGGAAACACCGTGGCGTCGTAAGGGTAGAGGATGCTCGCGGTGTCGGCTCCGGACGACGCACCAGCGAAGATGGCCGCAGCGCCGGACGGAGCCTCCAGCACGTCGATCGCATCGACGACGACGTTGACGGTCGCCGTATCGGAGAACTCTTGGACGTACGCGCTGACCTTCATCGGGCCAGCGATGGGCGACAGCAACGAGACGACGCCCGTGTCCGAGACGGTAGCGCGATCGAGACTGTCCAGGCCCCAAGCAGCGCTGAAAGTGCCGTCGTAGCAGGTGGGCGGCACCACGCTGACGGTGAGGGGCACGTTTGCCGGTGACGTGACGAACGGCGGCAGGCTGCCGGTCGGAGGCGTCAGGTAGGTCTCCGGAATGGCCGTTTTGGCGATCGCGGCCGAGCTCCAACTCAACTGTGCCAAAGCCCCGCCGCCGTTTTCGTAAAAGTCGAAGCGGACATCGGCGGGCGTTCCTTGGGTCAGCGTAACGACGGGAGACGCGTATTCCGTCGGGCCCTGGTCCCTCCAACCGGTGTTGACCTGCAGCGCGCCGTCGATCCACAACCGGACGCCGTCGTCGCCCCGTACGTAGAAGGTGTAGTCACCGCTGGCGGGCGGCCAAACCTTGCCAGTCCAACGCACCGAGAAGGCATCCGAGCCGATCCCGGTTGCCCCTGGCGCGCCATTACCCCAATCGAAATTGACGTTGGCGTCGACGCGCGAGGCCGTCACGGTCCACGACGAGGGGATCGCGGCGATCGACGTGTCGAACTGGTTGTAATACTCGCCCAAAAGACCAGTCGTCGGATTGATGGCCGTGACCGTCAGCGTCTGCGTGGCCGGGGCGAGCAGGATATCGGTGCAGTTGTTGGCAGACGGATCGGGCGGAACCGCCGTCAACTTCAAGCCGTTGTCGACGGTCAGACCAGGGTTGGTCGAGACATCCAGGTTGGTGCTGTCATCGACCACGACCTGGCAGTACGGGTCGCACGGGTTGTCGGCGCACGCGTTGGTGGTACCGAGGCCCTGCGCTTGAGCGCCCGGCACCGCGTCAGGCAGCATCGAAATCTTGTCGCCTTCGCAAGCTCCCCATTTGCCGTCCACGCAAGTGCGTTGACCCATCGAGCAAGCCGTATACCCAGCGGAACGGCGCAGCACCGAACCACAGTCGATGACCTCGGCGTCGGTAGCGCACGGGCAACCGTCTTGCGGCGTGTTGCACGAATTCGTGGTGCCGGGGACATGGCCAGAACCATTGCCGGCGCTGCCGACGAGCCCCGAAGGGTTCGACTTCTGCCCGCAGCCAACCACGAGCGGTGCCAGCAGCACCGACAAACCCCACAGCGAACGCGCGAACCTGGAACGGACCATGTGAGCCAACCTCTGAGGGTGGCACGCCGCTTGGGCTTCGTCACTGGTGGGCTTTCGCCCTACATCACTGGAGGGCTTTCGCCCTACACCACGATTAGGAAAGAGCACGTCGTGCCTCATTCACTTCTCGTGCCGCAACTTCGGTAAGCCGACAGTTGCAATGCAGGCCCAAATTCCACATGTCGGAAACCCACCGAGGTCGCAAGTTGATGCACAGGTACGCAAGATTCGCAGAGTGCATGCTGGCCATGGGTCTCGTCTTTGCTCGTGGAGCGAGCGTTGACCGCGCGCCAACGGCTCTCGCCGTATCGAGAAACGGCCCCATGTAGGACTTAAGCGCAGGCCTATTCAGCCAGGTGCGTGGACCTGCCACACCTGCGCCAACTCGGTGAGCGGGCGCGCTATCCAGTGGTGCAGCGGCGCCACGTTGGCCAGTGCAGACTCGAACTCCAGCGGATCAGTGAACAGGTCTACGGGCTCGCCCAGTGACTCGGCGAACGCACGCGCCGCAGGGCCAACGCTCTCGGCCCAGGTCAGGATCGCGAGGGACGCGAACTTCACGCGCCGATTGGCCACGAAGCGCGCGAAGCGGGTGCGCGCTAGCAAGTCGTATTCGCGGAGCGCGCTTTCGTCGGCGAAGTAAGCCAACGCCGGCACCCGGCCCACCGCCACCTCCAGCTGATTCACGTAGTGGGTCCCCAGCTCGGCCGACAGTCGCCCCACGAAACGCGCGTAAAACACGCGCGGCGCGACGTAGCCGTAGGCAATTGCCCCCTGTTGGTCTTCGAGCATGCGGAGGCCCGCAGGATTGAAGAGATCGTGCATTCACCTCGATGAACGGAGACTCCTCCTCGGACTTTAGCGACGCCGGCATAGTATGCTGAGCCCGCCCGTCCGATGCGTCATTACCCCGCCCACTGCTCCGACTGCCAGCGCCTTTGGCTAGTCGCTACCCCAGACGCCCCGTCGGCGAGTCCCACCTGCCCGCGTTGCCAGGACAGTGGCAGGCTCGTGCCAGGCGCGTACTATTCGGATCCGGCAAGCCTCGTATTCACTAAAATCGAAACCGCTATCAGCAGCTCCGGCGCGCGGGCGCGGGAACTGGCAATTTTGGCCACGGATCTCGAGCACCTGCTCCCGTCCCCCACTGAGGCAGAAATCGATCAGGCCTTCGCGTCGACGACAGCGCGCTTCGGTTTGACCGCGGAGTTGGGCGCGATTTCAGGCAAGCGCGTCGCGCTACGCATGGTTGTGACCATCGCCAGCACGTTGTCCCAACCGGCCATCAGGGAATCCGGCGTCATGCGCCTGCCGCAAACGATTCGGGGCCTGTTCGACGTCCCGGCGCCTGCGCCGAGCGACGGCGCAGGCTCGAAACGCGACGCCTAACCCGGCTCAGTTGAGTCCCGAAAACGAATCATGCGTTGGGCGACGGCCCTTGCCCAAGCCAGACTTGGGCGACCAAAGCCAAGCCATCGAGATCACGAAAGCCAACACCAAACCGATTACCAAAGCGCCAAGCGCACCCCAAAGAGAACCCCACCACAGTAGGCCCCCTGTGGCCGCCATGACAAAGATCATGAGCAGAACGAATGCTTGTGGATGTCTCATACGTATTCCTCTCCGTTTCAGTCGCCGCCGCCGGTGTCGAACTCCTGCGGTTCGATTGCACGCTCGCGGCATGAAAAACAAAGTCTTTGATCGCCATGGCGACGTAGGTGATGAATGGTGCCGCACGCCTCGCAGCGGCAGTCTTCCAAAAGGGCCGCGACGCGTGGCTCATCGCTCAGGTCACTGCGCGTCACGATGCCGCACGCGGCTCCAGCGCCGTCCGTGATGAGTACCGAGCCGACCTCTTGTTCCCTCATCAATTGCGCGGCGTCACCGAGGCTACATTCGGCCGGAATGGTTACGGCCGGATGCATGAGGTCGCCGACGGGTCGCTCGGGCACTGCCTCTTGGAGGTCGCAGGTACACACCATGCCGACTACGAGTTCGCGGTTGTAGACGGGAAAGTGATGAACGCCGTACTCGCGCGCGGCATCCAACGCGGAGGAAACCGAGTCGAAAACGTGTAGCGCGACGAGCGGGTGGTGTAGCACCTGCGGCAGCGGCTGCTCAGAATGGGCCATGAAGTCTCCTTCGTTGAGGAGCTGCAAGCCGCGTTCCGCGCGAATCAGCCCCTCGATTCAGCCAAACGAAGCCGGTTCCTGGGCTGTAACCGCCGGCTCGGGCGTGGCAACGCGACTCATCGCGCAACATCGCCCCAACGCTCACGGCTCGAGACGGCGCCCGCCCGAGCCTGCCATGCAGGCGCTATTCGGCGCTTCGGACGTGGTCGACGGCCTGCGAGCGTACGCCCGTTACCTGGGCCTGTGCTCGGCCCATGACGACCAGCACGCGACGAGGACGTCCGTCGTCGTGTAGCGGCAACAGGGCGTCCGGGTGCTCACGGCCGTCGAGCTCGATGCGTCGCACGCCGGTCGCGACGCCTTCGGGATTTTGAAACACCAACGTCAGCTCGCTCTTACCGTAGCGATAGGTGACGACGAAGTTGCGCCAGTCCGGGGGAATGCAGGGCGAGATTTCGAGCGCCGCACCCACGCGTTTGAGGCCCAAAATGTTCTCGACGCCGATACGATACATCCACGCCGCTGAGCCCGTGTACCAGCTCCAGCCGCCACGACCCAAGTGCTCGGCCGAGGCATAAACGTCGCCGGCTAGCACGTACGGCTCGACTCGATAACGACTCACCTGCTCGGGACTGTTGCCATGGCTGATTGGATTGAGCAGCGAAAACAGCCAGTGAGCACGCGCGCCTTCGCCCAGCAAACATAGCGCCTGTACGGTCCACATCACACCGTGCGTGTACTGACCGCCGTTCTCTCGCACGCCGTCCGGATAACTGCGAATGTAGCCAGGGTCGTGGTCGGTTTGAGTGAAGGGCGGCGTCAAGAGGCGCATCAGGCGCTCGTCCTCGAGCACCAGCTCCGACAGCGAACTCTCGACTGCGCGCCGGGCTCGCGCCTTGTCGCCACCTGCAATCACGGCCCACGACTGCGCGATCGCATCGATGCGGCATTCCTGGCTTTCGCGCGAGCCAATCGGCGTGCCGTCGTCGTAGTAGGCACGACGGTACCAGTCGCCGTCCCAGGCCTCGGCCTCGAGCGCTTGGCGGATGCGTTGCGCTTCCACGCGCCAAGCAGCGGCGCGCTGCGGCTCGCCGCGCAAGCTGGCCAGCGGCGCAAAGTCGTCCAACGTGCGGATCAGAAACCAGCCGAGCCAAACGCTCTCGCCGGTGCCGTGCTCCCCCACACGGTTCATGCCGTCGTTCCAATCGCCCGAGCCCATTTTCGGCAAGCCGCGCGGCCCGGCCGTGGTGCCGAGCGCTAGGGCGCGCACGCAATGCTCGTACAGTGTGAACTGCTCACTGCCGTGCCTCGGCGCGCCAAATAGGTCGTGCTCGTCTGCAGCCAACGGGCGTTCCTCCAGAAAGGGCACGCGTTCGTCCAAAATAGCCTGGTCGCCCGTGGCGCGCACGTAGGCCGCGACTGCGTACGGAAGAAACAACAAATCGTCCGAGCAGCGTGTGCGAACGCCTTCGCCAGTTTCCGGATGCCACCAGTGCTGCACGTCACCGGCCGCGAATTGGCGCGCCGCTGCCCGCAAGATCTGGGCGTGCGCTAGATCGGGCCGCGCGTGTAGCAGCGCCAGCACGTCTTGCAGTTGATCGCGAAAGCCGTAGGCGCCGCTCGACTGGTAGAAGCCCGAGCGGGCCCAAAGCCTAGCCGTTACCACTTGATAGGGAAGCCAGCGATTGAGCATCAGGTCGAAGGTGTCATCGGGCGTGCTAGCCGTGACGACGCACATGGCGTCCCAGGTAGGCCCCAAAGCCTCGAAGGCCCGCGCTACCGCTCCCTGCGTGACATAGAGCGCGGCAAGCTCGTGCGCGCGCTCTTTGCTGGGTGCGTGCCCCAGCACGAAGCACAGCTCACGCGCCTCACCGGCGGCCAATTCCAGCGAGACCTGCAGCGCTCCGCAGGGGTCCAAGCCGACGCCCGTGTGGCCGGACAAGGTCTTGCGTTCGAGCGCGCTCGGTCTGGCGCGCGAACCACCCACTCCGAAGAGTTCCTCACGGTCGCCACTGACGCTCAGCACGGGCAAATCGCTAGCCAGGAACGCATGCGCTTCGGGGGTGCTCGAAAGCGGGTTGTGCGCGAGCAGCAAAGCGCGCTCGGCATCCCAAGCGGTGCAAACTTGCAGGCGCGTCCCTTCACGTGCGGGCCCAAGCACCCACTCGACCACACCGTACGCGCTCAGCTTACGCGGGCGCTGAGCGCGATTACGCAGTCGCAAACGCAGCAGCTTCACCGAGTGTTCCGCGCTCACGAACACGGTCAGCTCATGCTCGAGGTCGTCTTGGGTGTGCGAATAAATGCTGTAGCCCTGACCGTGACGCACGCTGAACTCGGCGCCCAAACTGGCCGGCGCCGGCGTCGCCGACCAAACCCGGCCGTCCAGCTCGTCGCGCAGGTAAATCAGCTCGCCAGAGGGGTCGCGAACCGCGTCGTTGCTCCACGGTGTCAAGCGCTGGCGCTGGCTGTTGCCAGCCCAAGTGAAGCCCAGTCCACTTTCGGAGACCACGCAACCGAAGTGTTCGTTGGAAAGCACGTTGCACCACGGGGCGGGCGGTCGAGCGCGGGGGCCAATCTGCATGACGTACTCGCGCCCGTCCGCGCTGAACCCGCCGATGCCATTGAAGTGACGCAGCTCGGGCGTGGGGGGCGAGGCGGCCAAGCTTGGCCTGGCAGGGCGCTGCACGCCGGCCAGCAATTCTGGCCATGTGGCAGGTTGAGCCGCTCGACGCAACTGCTGAGAGAGCGAACCCGCCGAGGTTCGCAGCACCACGCTCGCCGCCCTCGACAACAGCGCGTTCTCCTCCGGCGAGAGCTGGCCAGCCCGGCGCAAAAACACGCCGCCACGCTGGTTTTCGTGCCCCTGCGCCGGGCTCGAGCGAATGAGGCCCTGCAACGCCTCGTGCAGCGGTTGCAAATAGCCCTCTGGCTCTTGATTCAGCAGTAAGAGGTCGCACGCGACGCCGTTGATGCGCCAAAACTCGTGAGCCAGCAGTAGGTCATTGCACAGCTCGCCGAAGTCGGAGCCATCGATGCACAGGAGAAGGATGGGCAAATCCCCCGAAATGCCCTGAGTCCACAGGGCTCCCTTGCCACGAGTCAGCGGCATCGTCGCCTGGGCTACGTCGCGCAATGCGCTGGGGGCGTGTAGCAGGCACGAAAGCAGGCGCTGAAATCGGTGCGAGCGAGCCGCCGTAATGCCTAGGTGCTTCAGCTCCACACGCGCATCGGCCCAAGCCAACTCGAAGGCCCGAGCGGGCGCATGCGGCGTGGTGATCAGGTCCAGCAAGTCGAGCGCGCCCTGACGCGACGTGGCAAGTCCCGTCGTCAGAATCACACGCGCGCGCTCGCCGGCGCCCAACATGGTAGCGCGTCGCAGCGCCAGGCCTGGGTCCAGCACATTACCCGCGGTGCCGCTGAGCTGGTGACCGAAGGCGAGCGCGCGGGGTTTCTCGGCCGAGCCGCCGCGGCCCAAAAACTCGGCGCGCGAGGCGGTAAGCTCCGCGGCCCCAAAGCCTTCGCCATCCGGCGTCAGCACCTGAACCAGCCAACTTTCAGCTTCGGACTGGGAGCGGGGGCGACGCCGCATCAAGATCGCGCCGCGCTCCGGCAGCAGCTCCGCTTCGAGGAACATGCTGCTGAAGGCTCGGTGCGCCACGTCGGCGCCGCGCGTCGTGAGCACGGGCTCGGTGTAGCTGGTGACGTCGAGCTCAATCTGCTCGTTGCCGTGGTTGGTGAAGGTCAAGCGCCGCACTTCGGCCGGGTGCTCCGGCGAAACCACGATCTCGGTGACCGTTTCGATGGCTCCGTCGCGACGCTTCAGTTCGACGCGATCGATCGAGAAAGATGCGTCGTAGTAGTCGGGTGCTACGCCGGTGGGTTGCTGGCCCGCAGACCAGAGTCTGCGGTGTGTCAGGTCGCGCACGTAGATGAAGATGCCGCCGGGATCGAGCGCCGGATCATCGCGAAAGCGCGTCACGTCCAGGCCCTTCCAGGTCAGCACCCCGACGCCCGAAGCCGACACGATGCTGGAGAGCTCACCGTGCCCGAGCAGGTGCAGGCGCGGCACACCCGGACTGCCGAGCCCGACGTGGTCGGTCAAACGCAACTCGGGCTCGCTCGAAAGCGCGGTGCTCGCCTGGTCGGTGCGCGCTGACGTCAGCGGCGCCGCCTGCGGCACGCGCTCCTCGAGCAGCAGCGCGCTGGCTTTGACGCGCGCGTCGGCGAAAAAGCGCCGCTGCATCGGCCAGTTGCACAACAAGTTGCCCAGCGCCACCAGCGACATGCCCTGGTGATGCGCCATGAACGCCTTGACTATAACGCTGCGTCGCTCCGGCGGCACATGGCCTGGCGTGTAGTCGATGGACTCGTAGTAGCCGTATTTACCCGCCAGTCCCGCAGCGTCGAGCGCTTCAAAGTTCTCGAGCGCAAGATCGAGGCGCACCAGCGACGCCAGCACGGTAGCGTAGGGAGCCACCACCAGGTCCTCGGCCAGACCATTCTTGAAGCCCAAGCCCGGCACCCCGAAGGCGCGGTACTGGTAGTTCATGGCCAGGTCCATCACGTTGTAGGCGGCCTCGGACACGCCCCAAGGCACGTCGCGCTCGGTGCCGTAGTCGCGCTGCCGGCCAACCGCCGAGCGGCAAGTCTCCCCGAGCAGGGTGTCGCGGCTCACGCCAGTCACCAGCAACGGCATCAGGTACTCGAACATCGAGCCGCTCCAGGACAGCAACGACCGCCCTGCCGAGGTCGCGGTCCTGGGTCGCCCGAGCTTCCACCAATGTTCGAGCGGTGCGTCGCCCTTGGAGATCGCCACCAGGCTCGCCAAGCGGGCTTCGGACGCCAACAGGTCATAGTGCGAGCCATCGAGCCTGGCGCCGCTGACGTTGTAGCCAATGGCGAACAAGTCGCGCTGCGCATCGTACAGAAAGCCGAAATCCATGCCGTCGGCCAACTCCAAGGCTTGTCGCGCCACATCGGCGGCGCGGCTGGCCAAGGCTTCGCAAGCGCGCTGGGTCACCAGCAGGGTCGCTCCTAGCTCCTGGAAAAAATTGCCCACCGGCTCCGCCGTGTCGGCGCTGGCGCTTTGTTCCAAGCCTGGGAGCTCGACACAAAATGCCGCCGCCGCCGCGGCCAGCTCGAGCGGAGACTTGGCAGCGCCGATACGCGCCGCAAGCTCGCGATACAGC